>JAUUYO010000078.1 GCA_030590405.1 Kangiellaceae bacterium | reverse complement strand
TAATATTGGCAATATCAAGCTCGCCTAATTGAAGCTGGAGATCCGTCGGAGCGCGCATCGTATTTTTCTCGTTTTTTTGAGTGAAGTTTTAATGAAAGAGCACTATTTCACGCCAATTATACCATTTCTTATTCATTATTAGAAAAACTTCGTGGCGTTTTTCGAAGATTATTTCTTTAATTTCAAATGGTTAGCTTTTTTCGTTCAGGCACAAACTAGGAGGAATCACATGATAGTTACAGCAACCGAGTTAAAAAATCGTCTTGACCAATACCTGGAAACCGCACAGGCTGAGCCTGTTGTGATCGAAAAATCAGGACGTGCGAGTAGCGTGATGTTATCAAAACGGCGTTTTGATGAATTGGTGGAGATGGAAGAACATTACTGGGATCTGAAAGCGCGATTGGCAGAAGATGAAGGTTTTATCTCAGACGATATTGACTGGTGTTTGTATAAATACAGGCATTTAGTGGAAAATGCTTTTGCAAGGTTGAAGCATTTTCGTGCGATAGCCACAAGATATGACAAATTGAAGATAAATTTTGAAAGTATGCTCGCGTTAGCATGTGCTTTGATATGGCTGCCGATGTGAAAGATCAACAGCCCTTAGAATGACTAAAATTAATTCGAATGACCGTTATCTATGATATTACTGTAATTTTTCTGGCGCACATAAATGACTACTATGTGTCAAACTAGAGACGATTAAGGTCAGATTAAGTTGAACCCGTTTTTTGTTTTGTTACATCAAATCTAAACTTATTCATTTAAATAATCATCCAAATGGTGGTCTCGAAGCGTGTCTCAATATCTTGTTGAAATAAAGGCCAATCTCCGTTAATTCAGACTATCCTTCTCCCAATAATGCTTCGCCCAACTGGCAGTTTTTTGCATGATGAGTTTTGATCCAACATTCACATTATCCAAAATCTGCTGATTAAGCGCTTCCAGTTTGGGATCGATATCAAAAGAATTATCTTCAGAAATCTGGATCAAGTCGGCTTTTCGCAGAACGCTGATGGTGGTTTTAAATAAATTTTTATCGAAAGATTCAGGGGCATTTAAGCTATACAACGCTGCCAATCTTTGCGCGACTTGCTGACTGTGTTTTTCAAGTTCGCGGCGGCTCATTCGGCCTTGGCCGACTTGACTGGAAAGCAAGGTCAATAAGATACCATATCTTAGCAAGGTCGGTTTAACCACTTGGGCAAAACACATGAGTTGTTCGAATTCTTGGCTCGATTCTTCCTTTCGAATAATTTGGTTACCTTTTTGTTCTAATAGACCCATTTCACAAAAAGCATCTATCACCTTGTCAAGATAGCCAGTGAGCTGTTGATTACTCCAATGAATAAAAAGTTCACGTTTGATAAATGGGAATAAAATTTGACAGCGTTTGATCAAGGTCGATTTTGCCATTTTTTGATTATTGACAAAACAGCTGGCAACCAGCGAATAACTGATAAAAACATGCAAAATATTGTTGCGATAATAAGTAAGAAGAACGGCAGTTTGCTCATCGGTGGTAATAATATCCCCCATTGGATTTTTGACCTCAAAAATTGTTCCGAGAGTTTTAGCCTGGGCGACTAAATCTTCGCCGCTTTGCTCTGGAATTTGAGTGTTATCGCTGTAGGGAACTTTTCTGGCAATGTTTAACAGGATATTCAGCTGCTCTATCAGTTCTTTTTTACCGATCGCCATTCGCTCGGTGGAAAGTAATACCAGTGCAACCAAGCTAATCGCATTCACCGTAGAAGCCGCATTGATTCGTTGCATGATTAGTTCGGATAGCTCTGATACTTGCGGTGATAACCAGCTAGGCTTTGCGCCCACCTCGCCTCGATATTGATGCCAATCGGGCTGTTTTTCATCCAGATATTTATTCAGAAATACAGGCTCGGAAAAATTTAAATACACTTTGCCGAAATCTTGTTTTAAGGTTTTTCGGATGCCCAGTAGTTGTCCGAAAGATTCCTTTTTCTTTTCCGCACCTCTTAATTCATTGAGGTAGCTCTTTCCCTCAAACATTCGTTCATAGCCAATATAAACCGGGATGATGGCCACGGGCTTACGGGTTCCTCTGAGTAGCGATTGCATGGTCATGGCCAACAGGCCTGTTTTAGGCGGAAGCAACCGACCAGTTCGACTGCGGCCACCTTCTGGGAAAAATTCTAAAGGAATTCCGCGATCCATTAACTGAAAAATATATTCGTTAAAGACCGAAGTGTACAATTTATTCCCGCCAAAACTGCGGCGTAAAAAGAATGCGCCGCCGCGTCTTAAGATTGGCCCGGCAGGCCAAAAGTTTAAGTTGATTCCAGCTGCGATATGCGGCGGAACCAGACCTTCATGATAAAGGGTATAAGAAAGCAACAAATAGTCGATATGACTGCGATGACTTGGGACATAAATAATTTCGTGGGTTGAGGCCAGTTCGCGAACCATTTCTGCATTTTGAACGACCACTCCATTGTAGATTTTATTCCACAAATGGGTGAGTGCCGACTCCATAATACGGACCATTTTGTAGGAGTAAGCGGAAGCTATTTCTTTGGCGTATTTTCCGGCTAGCTTGGTGGATTTTTCAACCGTTATTTTTTTACTTTTTGCTTCACGTTCGATCGCCCCTTTAACATTGTTGCTCACCAGAATATTGGTAATCACCTGACCACGATTGGTAATTAATGGTCCCATAGCCGCACGGCGCAAGCGATGAAAGTGAACTCGCAGTGTTCGGGTCAGTTTGGTCACCTGAATGTCAGCGCTGACTTCTGAATGGGCAACCTGAAGCAGGTCTATAGGCTTGGCCATTCTTACAAAAGTATTTCGACCTTGAAAAAGAAATAGAAAGAATTTACGCAAAGGGTTGGCACTTTCAGTATCGGTAAAAATCAACCTCAATAAAGAATTTTCTTTACCAGGATTTCGTCCCCAGTAGATCGAGAAAGGAATAAGTTGATGTTGCTGATTGGGTTCATTTTTTTGTTTTTCTAGCAAAGTCATAAGCAACTGTTGATATTTTTTGACTGGCTTACCACCTAAGCCAAGTATCGTTTTACTTTGCAGAAAAAATACCGCGCCTTTTTCTATGATTTTTGTTTTTGAATGAATTATTTTGGGCGGCGGTAGATTGAGTTGTTTGGCTTTTTCTTTCAGCATTAAAAAACTACTGGTTGAGCGCCGTTGTAAAACATAATAAATCGGTGCGTCCGGATCGATGCCGAGTTCTTTGATGGGATCATCAGGAAGTAACTTGCTACTCACTAATAATTTGAGCGGCAGCGAAACAAGGCTTTGGTACAAATGGGTAAAAAACATATTATGCTGGATTATCCTAAATGATGCTCTGGGAAAATCCCATTAGATTGGCATATAGCTTGTCATTTTAAGCAATATGCTGGGATGATGCCAGCGGTTAGTCTTTAATCTAGATTAAATTTAATTATTAAACCAGCATTTCTATCGGCCGTGGATGACTCAGAAAGTCTTGTGGACTTGCACTATAACCATAGGCACCAGATTGATAAATTACCACTAAATCGCCTATTTCGACGACAGGGAGTTGGTATTTATTGGCCATTAAATCTAAAGGGGTGCAAAGCGGTCCCACGATTTGTATTGCTTCCAAATGATCTTTGTCCATTTTGTTGCCTATCGCGACGGGGTAATTTTTCCTGATCACCTGACCGAAATTGCCTGATGCGGACAGATGATGATGTAATCCGCCATCGATCACCGCAAAGGTGGTTCCGCGAGACTGCTTGATATCGATAATTTCAGCCACATAAATACCTGCTTCACCGACCAGATAACGGCCAAGCTCCATGGCGATTTCAACCGTTCCGAATTCGTTGTAAAAATTGGCAATAAGCCCCGCTAATGCTTTGCCGATAGGCTCTATTTGTAGCGGTTGTTCTCCGGGAAAGTAAGGGATCCCTAGTCCACCGCCTATATTTAGTGATTGGATTGGCATCTCACAGCCGCGCTGCAAACGAGTCGCTAACTCAAAGATATTTTGATGAGCGAGCATGATTGAGTCAGCATTTAAATTTTGAGAGCCGGTGAAGATATGCAAGCCTTGATAGTCGAGATCCTGTTGTTTTATTTTAGCCAGCATATTGTCGACCAATTCGGCGTCAATTCCAAATTGTTGTGCTCCGCCGCCCATTTTCATGCCCGAGGATTTAAGTTCGAAATCTGGATTGACTCGGATTGCCACTTTCGCTTTTATACCGATGAGCTCGCAGATTTCAATGATTCGATCCAGCTCAGTAAAAGATTCAATATTAATTGTGATCTGGCTGGCAATCGCCATTTGTAGTTCTTTGGTTTGTTTTCCTGGACCGGCAAAACTAATTGAGTGCGCCGCCATGCCGCTATTAAGCGCTACATTCAGTTCTTTGCCACTGGCCACATCCAAACCATCCACTTGCTGTGCGATAAAGTCCACCAGCGCGGGCATTGGATTAGCTTTCATCGCATAGTGAAGTTTTAGCTCGCTCGGCATTGCGGTTCGAAATTGAGTGATTTTTTTCGAGATAATACTGCGATCATAGGCATAAAAAGGTGTCTGACCGGCCCTCAGTTTAACCAGAGAAAGTTGATGGCCATTGATTAATAATTCACTATCTTGGCTGGTAAACTGAGTCATTGGGGTATGTTGCACTGTTTTTTTTGTTTTCACGTTTGTTCGCGGTGGGGACGCGCGCTCCTACAGGTCTGTTGTGTTTGATTGACATAGATCTTGATACTGAGTGCTCAGCAGTTTTCGGTTTATTTTACCATTAGGGTTTCTGGGAAGCGAGTCGACTATTTCGATTGCGTGAGGTTGCATGTAGTTAGGCAAAAACTTGCGGCAGAATTTAACTAACTGAGTTTGATTAAATTCGATTTCATTGCTCGGTTTGATGATCACAAGGATAGCCTGTCCCAGCCGGGGGTGAGGGATGCCGATGGCAGCCACTTCATTGATAGACTCATCCATATATAAAAGCTCTTCCAGTTCAGCAGGACTAATACGGTAGCCCGAACTTTTGATCATCTCGTCATTTCGGCCGATAAAATAAAGAAATCCCTGTTCATCGGTTTTAACCCGATCGCCAGACCAGACCACTGTTTGACGACCATACTGCTGATGCAAATTGTTCGGCAGCGGTTTAAATTTTTCTGCCGTTTTTTCTTCTGCCTGCCAATAGCCCATCGCCACGTGGACCCCTTTATGCACTAATTCGCCTTCTTCATGACTTTGGCAAATTTCGCCCTGTTGGTTGATCACTAAAATTTCCGCATTGGGAATGGCTTTACCTATAGAGCTGGGACGGTTGGCTAATTCGGTCGGGTCGAGATAGGTGCTTCTAAAGGCTTCTGTTAGACCGTACATTAAGAAAGGAGCAGTATCAGGCAGTGCCGTCATTAGTTGAGTTAAGGTCGTAGCGGGCATCGCGCCACCACTGTTAGTGAAATATCTTAAACTGTTAGTCGCGGCCTCTGGCCAGTCTATTTCAGCCAGCTGGATCCATAAGGGCGGGACCGCCGCGAGCCCGGTGATTTGGTATTTAACGATCGCATTGATCACGTCTCTGGGTAGTAAATACTCCAGCAAAATCACTCTGGCAGAGGATAGAAAAGCTGTGGTCAATTGGCTAAGACCATAATCAAAACTAAAGGGTAAAACTGCCAGAAGTTTGTCTTCGGGTGTATTTTTTAAATAATTTGCAACGCTTTTGGCCCCTTCCACCAGATTGGTATGCGATAAAACCACACCTTTCGGTTGACCAGTACTGCCTGACGCGTAAAGGATTGCCGCCATATCTTCAGGCATGACGAGTGGAAATTCTGAGTATACATTATCGTTATTTCGATTTTCTTGAAGAGTAAAATCTTCCCATCGGAGGCAATGTTTCGGAAAGGACTGCGGCTTGCAGTCGGTCAGAATGATGGTGTGCAGTGAATCAAGTGAACTAAGCGTGCTTTGTAACTGTTTATAGCGACTGTATGACGTGATCAGTATCGACACCTGGCAATCATTCAGGATATAACCCACCTGAGCGGCTTTTAGCAAAGGGTTAACCGGTACAAAGGCGCCGCCCGCTAATGTGGTGGCAAACATGCCGATCACTGACTCGAATTGTTTAGGCAAGTAGATGGCGACCCGTTCAGCGGGTTGCAGGCCTTGAGTGAGTAATCCGCGCGCAGCATCAGTGACTTGTTCGCTCAGCTCTCGATAATTTAAGCACTGCTGTTTTCGCTGGAGTGCGGTATTTTCCGGCATTTTTTGCGAGGTTTTAATGATCAGCTGATGGAAGGTTGTCGGCATATTAATGATTGAAGGGCTGCTTGGATTTTCTGAATAGGGGTATTTTACCTGATCAACCCTGTTAATTGCTTCAGGAATCCATCATTTTAGGCAATAAGGTCTACGCGCGTGTTTCGATCTAGGGTAAAATTGCGAAAAATTTAGTAACTCCCAAGATTTAGTAACTTCCAAGAATACATAAAGGCAAAACATGAGCGATTCAGAAAACGCTAATTCGGTAACTAAGCCGACTAATTTTATTAGAAACATCATCGACAAAGATCTGGCCTCCGGTAAACACACCGCAATCAAGACTCGATTTCCGCCAGAGCCGAATGGTTTTTTACATATCGGTCACGCTAAGTCGATTTGCATCAATTTTGGCATTGCCGAAGATTATCAGGGGTTATGCAATTTACGATTTGATGACACCAATCCGGCTAAGGAAGAATCGGCTTATGCCGAAGCGATCGCTAAAGATGTGCAATGGCTTGGCTTTAAATGGGCGGGCGATATTCATCATTCTGCGGATTATTTTGATAAGCTTTATGGTTTTGCCGAAGAGCTGATCGAAAAAGGACTCGCTTATGTTTGTGAACTGAGCATGGAAGAGATGCGAACTTACCGTGGCACTCTAACTGAGACGGGTAAAAACAGCCCTTTTCGTGATCGCTCAGTCGAAGACAACCTGGACTTACTCCGAAAAATGAAAGCCGGCGATTATGAGGATGGTAGCATGGCTCTAAGAGCAAAAATTGATATGTCATCGCCTAATATCAATATGCGCGATCCGGTGATTTACAGGATCAAAAAAGCCCATCACATTCGGACTGGTGACAAGTGGTGTATCTACCCCACCTACGATTTCACTCACGGTATTTCGGACGCTATCGAAGGTATTACTCATTCGCTTTGTACTTTAGAATTTGAAGACCACCGGCCGTTGTATGACTGGTTTCTGGATAACATCAGCATCGAATGCCATCCGCAGCAGATTGAGTTTTCCCGGCTTAATTTAGAACACACTATTACCAGTAAGCGTAAGCTCAACCAGTTGGTCGTCGAAAATGTGGTGGATGGTTGGGATGATCCCAGAATGCCGACTATTTCTGGGATGAGAAGACGCGGCTATTCGTCGGCGGCGATCAGGGATTTTATCTCTCGAACTGGCGTGACTAAAAAAGTTCATACGGTAGAAATGAGTCTGTTAGAAAATAGCGTGCGTGAAGATCTTGGTGACAATGCGCCGCGAGCCATGGCCGTATTAAAGCCATTAAAGGTGACGATTAGCAATTATCCAGAAGATAAAGTGGAAGAAATTAACGCGCCACGTCATCCGCAAAATGAAGATATGGGGACTCGTAAAATTTATTTCAGCAAAACCTTGTTTATTGATCAGGCCGACTTTAGAGAAAGTGCCAATAAAAAATACAAGCGTTTAGTCTTAGGTAAAGCGGTTCGTTTACGTAACGCTTATGTGATTACCTGTGATGAAATTGTGAAGGATGCCGAAGGTAATATCACTGAGCTAAAGTGCCGTTACGATGAAAATACTTTAGGCAAAAATCCTGAAGGTTATAAACCAAAAGGGGTGATTCATTGGGTATCAGAAAGTCATTCTAAGGCGGCAACCATTCGACTTTATGATCGATTATTTAACGTGCCGAATCCGGCCTCTGAAGATGATTTTTTAAGCGCTGTGAATCCAGATTGTTTACAAGTTATCGAAAACGCAAGAGTTGAATTATCTTTGGTAGAGGCCAAACCTGAAGATGTTTTTCAATTTGAACGTGAAGGGTATTTTTGCGCAGATCGCTTTGAGCATAGTGCAGAAAATTTGGTCTTCAATCGAACGGTTACTTTGCGAGATAGTTGGGCCAAGATTGAAGCAAAAGGTTAAAAGGCTGTCGATTGCTAAATGAATTCCTGCTATTAGCGACGGCGCATCTTTTTGCCGTCGCCAGTCCTGGCGCTGACTTTGCGGTAGTGATAAAAAACACCCTTCGCTCCGGTAAAGCGATTGGCTTGGCCACCGCCGTTGGGATTGGTTTAGGTATATTGGTACATATGGCGTACACCCTTTTTGGGGTGGCAATTATTCTAGCTAAGTCAGAGACTTTATTTAGCATCATCAAATATGCCGGTGCCGCTTATTTATTATGGTTCGCCTATCGAAGTTTTCAATCCAGGAAAAACAAAGACAATATCATTAAAGAACAAAGTCATTCAGAACTCAGTCCGTTCCAGGCGATCAAGCAAGGATTTATTGTTAATGTTCTCAATCCCAAAGTCACTTTGTTTTTTGTCGCGCTTTTTACCAATATTGTTAGTCCTTCAACCCCTCTGTGGATCCAGGTGGCTTATGGTCTATGGTTATCAATTTACACCATGTTATGGTTCGCTCTGGTAGCGTGGGGATTTTCTAGAAAGGTTGTGCTGGTCTGGTACCAGGAACATGGGCATTATATTGATTGGGCGATGGGGATTGTACTTTTAATTGTTTCGATCCGTCTTGTTATTTAAAATTAAAAAATGCTATTTTAACTGGCACACATTGTGTTGCAAAGGAGCGCATAGTTGAAAAATATAGAATTGCTTTTGTTTTACTCACAAAAGACGATGTTTTTCCAAATCCTTCTATTGGTATTTCTTGGAATAAAAAATTAGCTGAAGGTACTATAAGTAAAAAATAGAACATGCGCTGATAATTAAAAAGGTAAAATTTGATTTTTACGGCGAACTGCAGGAAAAATAAAACCGAGTGAATTATGAAGAATAAATTTTCACCTTTATATTATGATGTTGACATTGATGATTTATCTATTGTTAAAGAATCTGATATCGTAAATTTGCCTTACCCAGTTCAAACCTATCTACGATACACAGGAATTGTTGGAAAAAAGGAAATTAAAACTGTTGAATTAAAGCAAAAAGGTTTTTTTCGACAAAAGGTAAATAGTAAATGGACCTCCATGACAGCTGAACAATATATTAATGTTGATGCAATGGGATTTATTTGGAAAGCAAAGACCAGTATCGTACGGGCTATAGATCAGTTCGTTAATGGCCATGGGCGTTTAAAAGTAAGGCTGTTTGGTTTGTTTAAAATTGTTGATTTTAAAGGGGTAGAAGCTGATCAAGGTGAGGCTTTGAGATTTTTAGCTGAATCAATATGGTTTCCTTCTGCGTTAACTAAGGATTATTTAAAATGGACCGAAGTTGATTCTCAAACCGCTGATGTAACGTTATTATGTGACACACCCAATGTAACTGCCAGGCTGCATTTTTGTAAATCAGGCGAAGTTAAAAAAATAACAGCAAAACGATACATGGAAGAGGAAGGTAAATTTTTATTAAATGATTGGGTAATTTCAAATATGGAATACAAGTCATTTTTTGGAGTACTTATTCCATACAAAGCTCATGTGAGTTGGGAATTTGCTAATTCGAGTTTTTGTTACTACAAGCTGGAAATGACGGAAGTGCTATTTAATGGAAGCCAATAAAAACAGAACAAAACAGATACGGCATTCTACAAAGAGTGGCGCTGAGCAATTTTGTGACTGTGCGTACCGTTATAAGCCCACAAATTAACTATCGAGGAAAAATGGCGGTTTTAAAAATACTCAAAGCCCCAAATGATAAATTGAAAGTCAAGGCATCCGAAGTAAATGATATTGAGTCAGTACAAAACCTGATCGATGATATGCTAGAGACACTGTATAACACGGCTGATGGCATTGGTTTAGCTGCCACTCAAGTTGCTAGAAACGAAGCAATTATCATCATTGATCTTTCGGAAGAAAGAAACTCACCATTGATACTTATTAATCCAGAGGTCGTTAATGGTGAAAATCAAGAAAAAGGGCAAGAAGGGTGTTTATCCGTTCCTGGTTATTATGCCGATGTTGACCGATTTACCAAAGTTAAGGTAAAAGGGTTAGATCGAACTGGTCAGGAAATCGTAATTGAAAATGATGATTTTCTTGCAATCGTGTTACAACATGAAATCGACCATTTGAAAGGAAAGTTATTTATTGACTACCTTTCACCGTTAAAGCAAAAAATGGCCTTAAAAAAGGTACAAAAGGCAGTTAATTCAACAAGCTGGAAATAAGGTTTTATAACAAGCAAGTGAATAAGGTTCAGCCTGCCACATACTCTTTTCTCAAAACTAATCAGGCAGCACCTAATTTTAACCCATCGGCATGTTCGCCGTTTTTAGGGAACTTGAATGAATCTTGAGAATTTTTTTTGCCTCCATTTAAGTGAAGGACTAAATCATTCTTTAAATCAGCTTGGTCAATCATTGCTTTACTAATGTTTCTTTTGATTAACGGATTAGCAGATTTAACCTGGATTGTTCTATTAGAAAATCTTAAATATTGTTTTGTCGCGATCTTAATATCATTTTTTAACAGTGCTAATTGCATAGCTCTAGAGGAAATATGTGGATTTTCTATGTTGGCTACGGGAAACAGGTATTCATCTTTTTTGTTGATTGGTGTTAGCTGAGACCTATTTGATGATGGTGTTTGTTCCGGTTGAGCTGTTTCTGAGAATTGTTGAGTTTTTATTTGTACTAATTGACGCACCCGCATCATCTGTATTCTCAGATCGAGGATCAACTTGATCGGAATATTGAGAGTAAACTTTATATCGCCGTTTTTTTGTCGAATATGAATGCGATTTTTTTTGATATTGATATCGGTTAATTTTAGATTAACCACTTCATTTAATTTGAGCTTCCCTGCAACCACTAATTCAGCCATCAATGAGCTGGTGCCTTGCAAATAATTGAGCACCGCTCGGCAATGCAAATCACCATAGCGGTCAATAAAACCTCGTCTGTTTTTGGTTTGAATATATTGTAATTTATTCAACTCAATCTGTAAGAAGTCCTGGTAAAGAAATTCTAAAGCAATTACAGCGTTAATCTGAATTGCTGGTTCATAGTTATGCTCGGTGGCTAAACTGGATAAGAAAGACTCCAGGTCTGATTGGTTAAGGTTGATCGGATGTTGCTCATTATGAAACCGTATAAATCGTAAGATCCAGTTAATGCGGTTATTGGTTTCTATTTCACTGAGATGTTTATGCTGAGCGAATATTTGAAGACGATCGATCAGCTTTCTTGTTTGTATTTTTGCGGCACTTTCCTGAATTAACCTATTTAGGGATAACATTCTATTTACCTCGAGGGCTACTACTCATGTAAGTAGTGATTATGCTACTTGCATGAGTAGTGTTTGTCAAGTTCTGATTTTTTATTGAATAGTTTGTTGTGGCTGTGTTGTGATAAAACCAGTTTTTTTGGTAAAAGCATAAAGTTGTTACAATCATTTTGTGCGAGATCTCCTACACAGCATGTGAGAGATTGTTTATTCCTGCGGATGAATATCTCTATTTGTGATTAAATCCATTAGCTATCAGTGTTGAGCCAATATTTTAACCGTATGATTTTTATAAGAATATTGTTCTAATAATATTAGGAAAAACTAATAAAATAAATTTTTAATATTTTTAGCTGCTTGCGATAAAAGTCGATCAAAGTATTCTATATATCAAGCAACAAGGACGAAGCTGGATAAAAAGGAACAACGGGGTAGGATTTTCGTATCAAGGATCAGATAAATACGGATATTGCAGGGAGCACTTTTTCACTGGATGAAAAAACGGACAGGGGGTGATTTGTCGCCCTTTCTTTTGCCTACAGGAGGTAGGTAAGGAGCGATAGCAGGACGCGGAAGCTTTCAAGCGGCAAGGATGTCGTTGGATAATAGGGATTCACGGGATAGGATTCTCGTATCAAGGAGCAGATAAATACGGATATGGCAGGGAGCAACTTTTTCACTGGATGAAAAAACGGATAAGGGCGATTTTATCGCCCTTTCTTTTGCCTACAGGACGTAGGTACCAAAAGCTGGTGCTCTAGGCAAGGAGCGAGAGCAGGATGCTGAAGCTTTCCCTCGTTACGGTCTCTATTCTCGGGCAGGCTCCTAGAATGCTAACTAATGAACTATTTTGTGTGTAGTAGGCGCTTGTCAGCATTGTTATTTCTGGATATAGTCAAACGATAGTAATGATTCTAGGAAAAATAAAATGAATAGTATTATCGATGGTGTCGATTACGGTCCTCTTACTCAGCTATTAGGAAAATGGATAGGTACAAGAGGATTAGACACCGCGCCAGACATCAATGCTGACCCAGATAAAAGTGCGTTTGCCGACGAAATAACCTTTACTATTTCTGGACCTGCAGAAAATGCGGAAGAGCAGCACTTAGTTTCGGTAAAATATCATCATGTGGTGCGTAAGCAAGAGAATGGGCTTATCTTTCATAATCAAATCGGTCACTGGATATATGAAGCGGCTACTGGTTTAGTGATGCATTCTTTGACAATTCCTCGAGCGGTTTGTGTACTGGCTGGCGGAACAATTGAAACCAGTGATGATGAAACTATATTCGACGTTAAAGCAATCGCTGGCAGTGAAACCTTTGGAATTATTCAATCTCCCTTTATGTTAGAAAAAGCGAAAACGAAAGCATTTCACATGCGTATGTGTATTAATGTTAACGCCACTCCAAACCCGCAGATATTTGCCGCAGAACTTAATTAATCATAATTTAACCCTTTT
>JAUUYO010000114.1 GCA_030590405.1 Kangiellaceae bacterium | reverse complement strand
GAGGATGTAGCCAACTGTGCAAACGCAGGCGCAGGTGTGCTACCGCCTGGGATAATAAAACTTGCCTGATTTTTTTGATCGAGAGCAAGCTGCAACTGTTGTTGACAACGCTGTGCAACCGCAGAAAACAATTCGTCCCGATTTTGGTATTTATGTATTTGTATGTTTTTCATTGTCAGTTATTTCTCAATATCAATCCATTCTCGTTTATCCGCCGCCAACAACTCATCGGATTCATTCGGCCCCCAGCTTCCCGCTCGGTACAAATCAGGAACCACATTGTTTTCTTTCCAGTAATCAATGATTGGGTCTACCCATTGCCAGGCTGCGCTGCCTTCATCTCGATGAATAAATAATGAGGCATTACCTGCTATAGCGTCGAGCAATAATCGTTTATAACCAAAGCTCTTAAATCCGCTGGATGATTCGGTAAAATTCAAATCCAGTTTGACCGGTTTTAAAACGGTTTTCAGCTGTGTCATATCTTTTGCCATTAGCAGAAGTTGCATGCGCTCTTCCGGCTGCAACTGAATAATGAGTCGATTAGGAACTAACTGACCCGCGTCAGCATCAAAGGCATTGTGCGAGACATTTTTAAATTGAATTACAATTTCCGCGCTGCGTCTTTTGAGCCGCTTGCCTGTTCTCAAATAAAAAGGCACTTGCGCCCAACGCCAATTATCAATGTTGGCGCGTATCGCAACAAATGTTTCAGTTTGACTTGTTCCCGAACCTAATTCTTCAAGATAACCCGGTTCTAATTTTTCTTCGACGTTTCCAGCGACATATTGGCCGCGTACGGTATATTTTTTAACATCATCACCAGTAATTGGTCTCAGTGCTTGAAGAACTTTTATTTTTTCTGTTCGGATGTTGTCTGCGCCCATTTTATTGGGGGATTCCATTGCGACTAAACCAAGCAGTTGAAGTAAATGATTTTGAACCATGTCGCGCATTGCGCCAGCGCCGTCATAAAATTCGGCACGCCCTTCCAGACCTACTTGTTCATTGATGCTGATTTGAATGTGGTCAATGGATTTTGAATCCCAGAATTGTTCGAATAAAGAATTACTGAACCTTAAGGCTAACAAGTTTTGGACTGTCTCTTTACCTAAATAATGATCGATGCGATAAATTTGTTCTTCCTTAAAATGATTCGCGATTTTTTGATTGATCGCTTCTGCCGAATTCTGGTCATAACCGATGGGTTTTTCTACTACTACTCTGGAGTCATCGGTGACAAGATTTGCTCTGTCCAGATTTTCACAACAATCACCATAAATGCTTGGGATGATGGCAAGGTAAAAAATTCTGGGAATTGATTCTCTACCTTCAAAAAACGTGACAAATTTTCCCCAGCCTTTTTGATAGTCAGCGACATCTACCATTGCAGGTTGAATATATTTTGCAAACTGCTTAAAGCTTTTAGCGCAAAACTCATCCTTTAACATAAATTTTTTAAATGCAGTTTCGATAATTGATAGAGTGTTATCAAAATCTTTTTGTTTTCTAGAGCAAACTAATATTCGCGATCCTTGTGGAATTTCATCTTCCATAAATGCGCGGTACATCGAAGGTAAAAGTTTGCGAAGCGATAAGTCACCTGTTCCGCCAAACAAAATTAAATCAAAGGGTTTATCTAATACTGTTGTCAAAATATACTCTCTTAAAATTAAATTTTTTTCAGTTAACTAATGTTCTGACTAACCAATGATTTTAGTTAACCAATGCTAGATGCGCCATGTTCCGCGCTAGTGACATTTCTTCTGAAATTGGCAAATAATTCTCTGCCCATACCAGTTTGATCGGCATCATCAGGTTTTGTTGCCAGGCTGCGTTCGGATAACTCTTTCTCGCCAACTTTCAATTCAAGTGTACCTTTGTTGGCATCGAGTCGGATCTTGTCACCGTTTAATATTTTTCCGATCAGTCCACCATCTAATGCTTCAGGCACAAGATGAATTGCAGCAGGCACTTTTCCTGAGGCACCAGACATTCGGCCATCGGTTACAAGTGCGACTGAAAAACCAGCGTCTTGCAATGAACCTAAAATGGGAGTTAATTTATGTAGTTCGGGCATTCCATTGGCCTTTGGGCCTTGAAATCGGATCACCGCAATAAAATTCTTTTGTAATTTTCCTTGTTTAAATAATTTAACTAAATCATTTTGATCATCGACCACAACGGCTTCAGCTTCTATCACCAGCAGTTCATTGGCAACGGATGATGTTTTGATTACGGACCGTCCTAGGTTTCCGGTTAACAGCTGTAATCCACCATGAGGACTAAAAGCTTTTTCGGTTGGACACAAAACCGATTCATCCAGGCTGTCTTGCGTAGCTGGTTTCCATCGAATTATTTTGCTGGGTGAGTCGATCGGATTTTTTTGTCTGAAGATCTCCGCCTGATTGTTATCGATTAATTCTGGCTCTTCGAAATAATGGTTAAGATCTTCTCCCATAACAGTGGTAACATCCTGATGTAAATAGCCAGCCTCACTTAACTCACGCATCAAGAAGGGCATACCACCTGCGGCTTGAAAATGGTTAATATCTGCACTGCCATTCGGATAAATTCGACAAAGCAGGGGCACTGTAGCTGAAATATCTGCCATATCTTGCCAATCGACAATGATCCCGGCAGCTCTTGCAATGGCAATAATGTGGATCGCATGATTAGTTGAGCCGCCAGTGGCAAATAAGCCTACCAAGCCATTAACGATGGTTTTCTCAGTAATAATTTTGTAAAGCGGGATAGGCTCTGCTTGATCCGACTGGATGTTGTTAATTAATACTTCAACGGCTTTACTCGACAAACGGTCTCTTAACTGAGTACTGGGCGGTATAAAAGAGCTGCCCGGTAGATGTAAGCCCATAATTTCCATTAACATCTGATTGCTATTGGCTGTGCCATAAAAGGTGCATGTTCCTTCACCATGGTAAGAAGCACTTTCGGATGCCAATAATTCCTTTCTGCCAATTTTCCCTTCTGCATAGGCTTGGCGAACCTTAGCTTTTGCATCGTTACTTTGTCCGGTTAGCATGGGACCTGCGGGCAAAAAGATGGTTGGAAGGTGACCAAAACTTAATGCTCCGATTAGCAGTCCGGGCACAATTTTGTCGCAAACCCCTAAGCAAATGGTGCCATCAAACATATCATGAGATAACGAGACTGCAGTGGCCATAGCAATTAAGTCTCGGCTAAAAAGAGACAATTCCATGCCAGACTGGCCTTGTGTTACCCCATCGCACATCGCTGGAACGCCACCGGCAAATTGTGCGGTAACGCCAAACCGAGCAGCGGTGCTTTTGATAATTTCAGGATAGTTTTTGTAAGGATGATGGGCCGATAACATATCATTATAAGAACTGATTATCGCCAGGTTTGGCGCGTCTTCTTTGGCTAATATTGATTTATCGGCAGCACTGCAAGAAGCCATGCCGTGAGCCAGGTTACCGCAACTTAAAGCTGAACGGGTGCGTCCGTTGGTTTGCGCGGCGTGCATACGTGCAAGGTATTTTTCTCTAGTGGGTTTACTTTTTTCAATAATCGATCGAGTAATACGTTCGATCTTATCAGATAATGTCATTCAATTGTCTCTAAAATGGCCTGTTTATGGTTTTAAGGCGAAAAGTAGACAGGTTTATGCTGTGTAACAGGTCTAACATTTGCCAAAAAGCAGCTGCAAGCCTATTTACTCATGTGGTGACACCGGTGTCAAGTTAAAAGCGCGGAAAATGAGCAATATCAGCTTTGGGCATGAGAAAACCGTTGGATTGCACTTTGGTCTGACTGGGCAGCATCCTCACAAAGCGGTGAGAACGAGAAAATGTTGCTGTGTGGGTTTCCTAACTTACTTTTGGGGCTGGAGCGCTGGATTCTCGAACGATTAATTCGTCTTTAAAGGTTACGATATTATTTTCTAGCGGTTTATTGCGGACGATCCTGATCAACATTCGGGCTGCCTCAAAAGCCATATCGGTGATCGGTTGCTTAATGGTGGTCAGTGATGGCCAGATGTAGCGGGAGGCTGGTGCATTATCGAAACCGGTCACCGTGAGGTCGTTTGGGATGAAAAGATTTTTTTGACTGGCTACTTTAATAATACCGGCGGCCATATAATCGTTTGAGGCAAAAATAGCGGTTGGCCGGTCTTCTTGCGAGAGCAGTCGCCTGGCACAATCTTCGCCTGACTCAAAGGTAAAATAGCCTTGTTGAATGAAAGTATCTCGAATTTCGATCCCGGCCTCGGAGAGTGCTTTTTTATAACCGATCAACCGTTGATGAGACGCGGCATGATCCGGGTGACCCATGATGAATGCAATTTTAGTGTGGCCTAAAGAAACCAGGTAACGACACATTTCATAAGATGCCTCGGCGTCATTGCTATACACGCTCGGTGAGGCGTTAATTGACAAGTCACCGCCAACGCGAATAAAGGGAATTTTCTTTTCACTCAGAAAATCTAACAATGGCTTCATGTCGGAAAACGGCGGGGTTAATATAATGCCGTCAAGATTAGCGCTAATTAAACCTCGTTCCAGATTAGCCAGAAGGTAATCATTTTCATGATCTTCAGGATAAATGATCAAATTGTAACCATCGGCTTTACATCGTTTTAATGCGCCGCTTTGAATTTTTGAGACAAAGCTATTGCTGGGACTGGAATAAACCAGACCGATCAGAAAAGACTGGTTGCTTGCCAGTGCTCTGGCCTGCGGGTTGGGGCGGTAACCAAGAGAGTCAAACGCGCTGTGGACTTTGAGTTTGGTATCGGGGCTAACGTTCGCCTCGTTATTTAACACCCTAGAAATGGTTTTCTTTGAAACACCAGCGTGTTTAGCAACATCGTTTATAGTAATTTTTTTCAATGATTGACCTATTTTTCCTAGTTGCTGTTGCTATTTGGTTAACCGCGACAGACTATTTTACAAATTGCTACAGCCGCTATTCAAGATTAAAACAGGCCGCCGCGCCGAGTAATGCTGAATCATTCTCTGTCACTAATTGTATTGGCATTTGGCTTAAATACTCGTGCATTAGACCTTTATCAAGAAATCCATTGATAAATTCGCTTTGCAGAAAAAAATCGGTATTCTTTTTTAAGATCCCGCCACAAAGGTAGACGCCGCCTCTTGCACCAAGAGCTATAGCCAGATCGCCTGTTGACTGGCCGAGCCATTTACAAAATAGTTTTAATGTCCTGTAGGACAGCGATTGATTGTCGCTCTTCGCCTGTTGCGAGATTTCGGCAGCTTGCAAGGACTCCTGTTTAATCCCTTCGACTTGCGCCAGTGCTCGATAAAGATTAGCTAGTCCCGGTCCCGATAACACTGATTCTACCGAAACGTGAGATATATCATTGCTCAATACCCGGATAACATCGGCCTGTAATGGACTCTTGGCAGCTAAAGTTATATGGCCGCCTTCGGTAGGGATCACTCGCCAGCGATTGTTTTGCGGTACTAATGCCGCGACCCCAAAGCCAGTGCCTGGACCGATGATTGCCATAGGGCAATCATCAATTTTTTTGCCTTTATTAATAGATATCAGATTTTTAGGAGTGATGTATTGTGTAGCAAAAGCGTAAGCCGAAAAATCATTAATAACCTTTAGTTTAGGCACCCCCAGTGATTGCTTAATCTTATTGATTGAAAAATGCCAATCAAGATTGGTTAAGGTCACCTGATCATCGACTACCGGACCGGCGACTGCTAAACACGCTCCTTTCACTTTACTATCATTGAGTGAATCCAGATAATGGCGAGTTGCGTGCTCCAAGTTTTCAAACTGACTGCTGGGGTACTTTTGTTTAAACTGGATCTGAAATCGATTAGATATTTGGCTGTTTTCGGTGACTAGTCCAAATCGGGCATTGGTACCGCCGATGTCTGCGACTATGTAAGGATATTCGGCTGTCATTTATACTACTCATTGAAAAAGATTTAAAACCTTGATAACCACAGCTAACAGCTAAAGGGTTATTGCGTTTTTTTATTCTGCTAATGATACCGGTGTCATTACATATATGTCAAAATAGTTTTGGTTTTATTGTTAAATGTTTTCCTGAGTTAATAGAGCAGGGCAGGACTTTAAAATATTTTATGCGCATCTCTTTGCAGAATATATAAGTTACGGTATATTAGTAAAACACCTATATTCGTCGAAATCCGTATTTCCAATAATTTGATTGCAAATCATTATTTACCGCGAGTGATTTCCCAAAGAGGCTAGTAATTAGTGTCATCAAAAGATACCGCCATAAAAAATACAATAAAGGGCAAAGCCACCTCTTTCGATATCGCTTATCAGGCGGGAGTATCTCAATCGACTGTCTCGCGCGCATTGCGCGATAGCCACCTGGTTAATCTCAAAACTCGAAATCGGATTAAAGCGATTGCCAAAGAACTTAATTACAAAGTGGACAAAAATGCCAGTAATTTACGTTCACAACAAAGTACTACGATCGCATTATTACTCTTCGAAGATCCCACCAGTGATGATTCATTGATCAATCCCTTTTTCCTGTCGATGTTAGGTAGTATTACTCGAGCCTGCTCATTAAGGGGGTATGATCTATTAGTGTCTTTTCAACAGCTCAGTGAAGATTGGCATGCAGATTATGCTGACTGTCATAAAGCCGATGGGATCATTTTGTTAGGTTACGGCGATTATCAGGATTACAAAGAAAAACTGGCCAGTTTAGAGCAACAAGGCACACACTTTGTTCGTTGGGGCGCGGTGAGAGAAGAGCGATTGGGTCACTCGATTGGTTCGGATAATTTTCAGGGCGGTTATGATGTTACTCAACATTTACTTAATCTCGGCAGAAAAAAAATCGCCTTTATTGGCGATGCTTCTATTGGCGCGCCGGAGTTATTCGACCGCTATAAAGGCTCCTGCAAAGCGATTGAAGAAGCAGGCATCAAAGTAAATAGTCATTTACAAATTGATGCGATAACCACTGAACAAGATGGGCATGCTGGTGTCATTCAATTGTTAGAATCCAGGCAATCATTTGACGCGATCTTTTGTGCCAGTGATTTAATTGCGGTTGGTGCGATGATCGCTTTACGAGAGAAGGATGTCAATGTACCGGTAGATGTGGCCGTTGTCGGTTATGATGATATACCGCTGGCCAACTTTACTCGTCCAGCATTAACTACGGTAAAGCAAGATACCAAACTGGCCGGTGAAGTTTTGGTAGAAAACTTACTGCACTTGATCCATGACGAACCAATTTTGAAAACCATATTGCCCGCAAAATTGATTGTTCGAAAATCTTGTGGGGTAAAAAATAGTACAAGGTGCTCGTTTTCAAGTACTTAGAACGTAGGTTAATAAATTAGGCTGTTTTTTTGCCGTAATCCGACATGGATGCGAAACTGAATTAGGTGTATTACGAGAATAATGACTCTCTAATTATACACCCTGTAAACTCGACACTTCGGTCCTACAATCCTATTTATTTTTCATACTTTCACGCATAATTTCAATCAGCTGTTGATTAGAGTTTTCAGCATTCAGAAGATAAACAATCACTCCATGACTTTTAATATTAGTTTTTAGTTTATTACCTGAAGAAATCTGAATGATCTCATCTGTCATCGCATTGCGCCATTCACCCACTGACAGATACTGTTCAATATCAAAGGATACGTCATCCTCGCCCTTATTAAGCAATACCAGAGCAGTTTGATTGTTCCCTTGATGTTGATAAACGCGATAAAAGGCCGCCTGATTGCCAGAAAACGCAAGATTAATTTGCAGGCCTCTTTGTAGAGCCACAGAATTTTTTCGAAGGTTGGCTATTTTTGTCAATGCCTTTTTTATTGGATTTAATTTAGCCAACTTAATATTTTCTTCACCAAAATAATTACGGTTTCCCTGGTGTTCAGCGGTGCCTGCCATAAAGGCAATTTCTGAACCATAATATAAAACCGGAATTCCGCGAGAGGTAAATAACCAGTTGTGAGCATCAATAAAACCGTTTTGACTGGCGTTCATTCGAGACATGTCGTGGTTATCGTAAAAGGTCATTAGTTCATAAGGGTTTTGATAAGGACCATCGGTTAAATATAAATAGGAAAGAATTTCCGAATAATCACTTTGCTGATTTTCAAAGATTTTAAGCATGGATTCTCTTCCCGGGAAATCTAGCACACTGACAGCACCATTTTTTGCCAAAGTATGTTGTGAAATAAAGTTGGCATCAAAAGAATAACTTTCGGCGAACATAAAATATTCAGGATGTTTTTCACGAATACGGTCACTAAAGGTTTTCCAAAAACTGTGCGGCATATGTTTAATGGTATCGATCCTAAAGGCATCCGCACCTTGCTCAATCCAATGTAAATAGGCACCGACAAAGTAATCCATCACCGCCGGATTTTCCGCGTTAAGATCGGATAATTGCATAATATCTGGTTTATTATAATAAAACTGATGCAGTGGATTATCTGGGGCGAGATCCTTATGTACAAGATTTTGATGATCGGCAACCAGCTTATTATTTTGATCAAATAGCTGACCATATTTTGGTTGCTGTTTGGGTGTCATGCTAAATGCGGGAGAGCCGTGGTTAGCGACGACATCTAAAACTGTTTTTAGTTTAAAATCATTACGCAGTTTTGATGTTAGTTGTTTAAATGATAAATCGGTTGAGGACAAATGTTCATCCACTTGATAAAAATTAACCCCCCAGTAACCATGGTAACCGGTTTTTCCGCCATCTTTAAACGCGCCGCCAAATTCAATTTTTTCACCGCCAGAAAAGGCTTCATCCGGTTGGTCTACAATCGGCGTTAACCAGATCGAAGTAAACCCCATCTCGCTGATATAATCGGCGTTATTTAAAACGCCTTTAAAGTCGCCTCCCATGTATCCCACGTAAGCTTTTTTGCCATCTTTGGAAATAATAGGTTGTTGAAATGTTGGGTAATCGCCGCCTTGATTGATTTGATTATTGCCTGGATCACCATCGACAAATCGGTCGGTCATTAAAAAATAAATGGCTTCACTCGCAAAAGGCAGAGTCGTGCCATAAAAAGATTGTTTAACCTTTGCTGCGGTCTTATTTTCTTGTTTAATTGGTTGAGTGCTAACTGCACCAGTAGATTGATTCTGGCAACCGAATAATATAAGGCTCGACAGTATTAACGAAGTTAAAAGTTGAAGTCTTGGAAATCGCTTTTTCATATTTGTTCTATTATCCATTGCTAGGAGCCTGTCCGAGAATAGAGACCGTAGTAGGTTTCCTATTCTCGGACAGGCTCCCAGGATGGCCCTCAGGCCATCGATTGTATTTATTTTGGATTGGGATTAAGCGGTTGCAAGCTCTTCTTTTGATGAGACGGTTTGTTCGGCATCATCTTCAACAAAATACACTGAAAGCGCGCCAAACAACATAAATACGCCAGCCAAAACGATAATGTAAATGGCTTGATTATCAAAAATATAGTGCAGGATTTGACCAGCGACCAATGCCGATAAAATTTGTGGCGCAGCAATGGTGAAATTAAAAATACCCATGTAAACGCCAGTTTTTGAGGCAGGCAAGGTACCCGAAAGAATTGCATAAGGCATCGCTAAAATAGCAGCCCAGGAGATGCCAATACCAATCATCGGGATCATTAGTCCAAGCGCACCTTTTGGAACATCAATTTCGGTAAATAACAAATTGACATGAGTAATTTCGGGATCTTGAAAAGCTAAAAAGCTGATATAGCCCAGGCCACCCAAAAGCAGGGAAGCCGAATAAGTTAGTTTTCGGCCAATGGTATTGGCTATTTTTGTCAACACAATCGAGAATAATGCGGCAAATAAAGAATAGCCAGCAAAGATGATCCCCACCCAGTCGCCAGCCGCACCTTTGGCCAACGCAATGTGCTCAGGAATTGTGCCCACTGATTCCAAGTAAGCAGAGTCAAACCACTTAGCCTCAATGCCCCAGATATATTGAGTGATCGCTGGGTTGGTATACACCCACATGATAAATAGCGCAAACCAGGAGAAAAACTGAACCACCGCCAGTTGCTTCATGGTTTTTGGCATACTTTTCATTAAGTTGAAAAAGCTGCCAAGCCTTTCCAATAATGATTTTTGAGTGTCATGTTCTTTTGTGAACTCTTGCGGGTCGATGCCTTTGTAAGCACTGTATTCTTTAGGCGAATACTCTTTGGTTCTAAAAATTGTCCAGAGAACAGAGCCAAGTAATGCTGAAGCGCCAATATAAAAAGCCCAGATAACTGATGGTGCCACTTGGCCTGCTTCGGCAGTATTATCCAGTCCAACCACATTGGTGAGTAAAAAGGGCAACATCGAGCCAAAAACGGCACCGATGTTTATTAATAATGACTGAATGGAATAACCGAGGTTTCTTTGTTCCTTAGGAACCATATCAGACACTAACGCACGGAATGGCTGCATGGTGACATTAAACGCGCCATCCATTAATGCCAGCATGACCCCACCAAAAATAATCGGTGCAATAAAGGCAACCGCGATCGATGCATTTGGCATGAAAGCCATCCCCAGTGCCGCTGCTAGCGCGCCGAATAAAATATAAGGATTGCGTCGTCCAAGGCGGTTCCAGGTTTTGTCGGATGCTGCACCAACAATGGGCTGAACGATTAGGCCCAT
>JAUUYO010000154.1 GCA_030590405.1 Kangiellaceae bacterium | reverse complement strand
CAGAATTACTTCAAAAAGAACGAAGGAAATTATTTAATCAGATCTTTGAACCCGATAGAAATATGGCTTAAATGACTCCACTTCTTTCAGACTCATTTGTTAATTGGAATATACTTTGTCAGCTGTAGATTTGCTGGTCTTCAGGCCCGAGCAAGGATTTTTTGTTGAACTTAAATGATGTTATAAGCGGCTGAATATAAAAGTTTTTTGTTATTATTTATCATTTAACTATTCAGGCAGATAATAACTAATTGGTCTAACCAGAAAGCTCCGAGCTAATAAATAATCTATATAATTGTCATTTAACAGGATAAAGTTTGGTATTTATTTCATGTTCATAGGAAATGCGGCCAGGCTATTTTTTATTTTTGTTTTCGAGTTAAGGTGTTTCTTCCCCATCCCAAATAACTAGCGGCTTCGGCTTTTTTTCCGGCAGAAACTTCTAGCGCAGTCTTGATCAATAGCTGTTCGATGTCTTTCTGGATGGTAATTAAAATATTTTTATCGCCATCGCTAAATTGATTTTTAATCTGATTGGATAATAATTTTTGCCACTGTTCATCAGAAATCTTGATACTTGCATTAGATAATTCCTTGGGCAGATCTGCCGGAGTGATAAATTGACTATTTGCCATCACGGATAACCAGCGGCAAGTATTTTCCAACTGGCGAACATTTCCGGGCCAGTCAAATCGTTTCATCTTATCCAACGCCAGTTTAGAAATTTGAATTTTTGCTTCGTCTAGTTCATCGGCAATTTTACTCAGGAAAAAATCACATAACAACGGAATGTCTTCGGCGCGTTCGCGCAATGGTGGCAATTCAAGTGGGATCACATTGAGTCGATGATAAAGATCTTCTCTAAATTCGCCTTGCTCTACTTTGGCAAGCAAATTTTGATGGGTGGCAGCGACTATCCGAACATTGACTGAAATCGGATGAATGGAACCGATTCGATAAAAAGTACCTTCCGATAAAACCCGCAATAATCGGGTTTGGGTTTCCAGCGGCATGTCGCCAATTTCATCAAGAAAAAGTGTGCCGCCATCGGCTTGTTCAAAGCGACCAAGTGAGCGACCCGATGCGCCGGTAAAAGCGCCTTTTTCGTGGCCAAATAATTCAGACTCAATTAAATCTTTGGGAATGGCTGCCATATTTAATGCGATAAAAGGCTTGTCTTTTCTTGGGCTGTGTTGATGCAGAGCATGGGCAACTAATTCTTTACCCGTGCCTGATTCTCCTTTGATTAGAACACTGACATGGGAATTTGATAAACGGCCGATAGCGCGATACAAATTCTGCATACTCGGCGCTTCACCGATGATTGAAAATTTGTTGCTGGGTTTTTTTTCTGGACTGCTAATCTCTTTTTGTTTGGGAGTCAGTGCGCGCTCAACAATTTCGTTTACCTCATCCAGATCAAAAGGTTTCGGCAGGTATTCAAATGCACCTTTGGTATAAGCGGTGACCGCACTATCCAAATCTGAATGGGCGGTCATAATCACCACTGGTAGATCAGGATATTTTTGTTGGCAATGATTGAGTAGTTCGATGCCTGATTTTCCCGGCATTCTGACATCAGAAATGAGTAAGTCAAAGGATTGGTTTTGCAAGAACTGGATTGCTTCATCGGCGGCACTGGTCTGGGTAACTTGCAGTCCGAGATCTTCTAAAGTTTCATTTAGTACCCAACGGATACTGTCGTCATCATCGACTAGTAAGACTTTTTTATTTTTGAAATCAGTTTCCATAATATTTCTCAGGTTTATGAACTTCTGTTGGACAATTTTATTTAGACCGGTAAATATTTAGACTGGTAAATACAGGGCAAAACAAGTCGTGTTTGGTTTTTGATCCAGCTCGATAATTCCTTTATGTCGTTGCACTAAACTCTGCGCAATACTTAAACCTAAGCCACTGGATTGTTTACCGCTAATGGTTGGGAAAAATATATCGTTCACAAGCTCATTGGGTATTCCAACGCCATTATCTTTGATATCGATCCTGAGTACTTGCCGATATTGAATTTGGCCAATGGTATGCTGATGGAGCATTCGAGTTTTGATGGTTAGTTTGCCGGTGTCATTATGTATGTCTTGGGGATTGAGCGCCTCTGCGGCATTTTTAATTAAATTGAGTAATGCTTGCTGAATTTGATTTTGCGAGACAGTGATATTAGGCAAACTTGGATCATAATCTTTGACAACGTCGATCCCAGTGGGAAATTGGAGCAAAACGATTTCAAGCGCTTGCTCAATGATTAAGTGCGGATTAATTAATTGAGGTGTTTCAAGCTTGGCTGGCATTAATAAACGATCGACCAATGCGCCTAGTCGATCGGCTTCTCGAATAATGATTTGTGAATATTTGTCAGAAAAATCATTGGGTAATTTTCTTTCTAAAAGTTGGGCGGCACCTTTTATACCACCCAAAGGGTTTTTTATTTCGTGGGCCAGATTTCGGATCAAATTTTCGCTCACTCGACTTTGTTGCTGTATCTGGAGATCTTTGCGAATGTTTTGCTGGTGGGCGCTGGTTTGTAATTCCAGCAATAAATCATCACTGGTGAACAATTGACAAGGAGTCACCATCAGGTTGGTGCGAATAATGCCTGTCGCCACTCTTAATTCAACATCTTCGATAAAACCGGATTGCTCCTGTTCTCTGAAAGGGCTAAGCACCGATGGCGATAAATCACCTTTGATCAGTTCGAAAAAAGTTTCGTTTTCAAGTTGGCGGTTAGAAAAGCCAAGTAGTTGTTCGGCAGCGGGGTTAAGTTGCAGGATTTGATATTGGTTATCAAGTAACACCAGCGCAGTGCTTAACAGGTTAATATTAAGTCCTTGATTGTGGGATGTTTTCACAGAAATGGTTTTATTCAGGATTATTTCACCCAGCATAACGCATATTTTAGTGCGTCGCACGGTTTTGGTGCGCGTTATGCTTTTTTGATCTAGTATGAAATAGTTTTTTTAGATCCTTTTTTAATAAAGGATCCGACTCTTAATAGTCCCTTTGATCAACTTCATTTTTTCAAAAGCATCCTCACTGGAAGTCTGATCGATATCCGTTACCACATAACCTACATTTGCATTGGTTTGTAAGTATTGTGAGACGATATTCGCACCGCTTTCAGAAAACATATCATTGATTTTGGCTAAAATACCAGGCTCATTATGGTGAATATGGCAAATCCGATGCTTGCCCATTAACTCCGGTAAGCCCACTTCCGGAAAATTAACCGACGACAGAGTTGAGCCATTATTACTGTATTTAACCAATTTTTCGCTGACTTCAATACCAATATTCACTTGAGCTTCTTTAGTGCTGCCGCCGATATGAGGGGTTAAAATGGTATTATCAAATTGGCACAATTTAGACACAAATTCTTCCTGATTGGATTTTGGCTCAATTGGAAAAACATCGAGTGCTGCGCCATTCACCTTGCCGGTTTCCAATCCATTGGCAAGCGCGTCAATATCAACGACCGTTCCGCGAGAGGCATTCACCAAGATTGCGCCTTTTTTGAGATGGTCAAAAGCTTGTTGGTTCATCATGTTTTGGGTTTGCTCGGTTTCGGGAACATGAAAGGTCACCACATCAGAGGTTTCCAGTAATTTATGGAAACTGCTGGCTGTGCGTGCATTGCCAAGCGACAGTTTTTTATTGATATCAAAAAATTGCACTTTCATACCCAGATTTTCAGCCAGTATGCCGATTTGAGTGCCAATATGGCCGTATCCAACAATGCCTAAAATCTTGCCTCGGGTTTCAAATGAATTGGTGGCAGATTTCAACCATTCACCGCGGTGAGCAGCTGCATTCTTGGCGGGTACACCTCTTAACAGTAAGATAATTTCTGCTAATACTAATTCAGCCACGCTACGGGTATTGGCAAAAGGGGCGTTAAATACAGGAATACCTTGCTTGGTGGCCGCTTCAAGATCGACCTGATTGGTACCAATACAAAAACAGCCAATTGCGGATAATTTAGGGGCAAAACTTAATAATTCTGGTGTGACCTGGGTTCTTGAGCGAATACCTAAGAAGTTAGCGTCTGCCAAAACTTCTCGTAATTCATCCTGAGGCAACGATTTAGCAGCAGTAAATATACTGCTATAACCATCACTGCGAAACACTTCTTCAGCGCTCGGATGGATCCCTTCTAATAGAACGATTTTGATGTTGTCTTTGGCTAAAGAAGTATTTTGGCTAGTCACGATGGATTTCCGTTAAACAGTTATTTGACAGCAAAAGCATATGAAAAAAATGTTCAATTAGCTAGTCATTTAATGGTTTAATAGTGTTTTTTAGTTATATTTTTTAGAAATAAGCCTTAGAAATTCCCTGAGCTTTTTTGCTACAAAAACGACTGCTACTGGATATGCTGTTGAACAAAAGCCACCACGGTCTCAATCGATTCAAAGACTTCAGCGGTCAGTTCATCATCTGCCGAGCTAAAATCATAATTTTCTTCAAGTGCGGTGATGACTGAGACTATTGCCATGGAATCAAATTCGGGAATATCGCCTAATAGCAAGGCATCATCATCCATTTCAGCGGGTAAAATATCCAATGAAAGGGTATTGATTAACAGTTGCTTTATTTCGAGAGTTAACTGTGCATTTGACATAGGCGGACCGTGAACAAGTGAATTGCGGCGGATTCTAGCAACTATTGAAATCGAATGCACGGGCATTTTACCCAAAACAAGTCTGTTAAAATAGAAGTCTGTTAAAATAGTATGCAGGCATAGTATTGTTGAGTTTGCTCTATAATATGACAAGCAAATACAAAATAGCCCAAATTGTCATAAACTAGTCATATTTCCGATAGAAACTATAATCCTGCAAATTATTTTGTAATGAGTTAATAAATATGCCAGCAAAAATTATGCTAGTAGAAGATGAGCAGCCCATCAGGGAAATGCTCCGTTATTGTTTAGAAAAACAAGATTATCTGGTAATAGAGGCTGAAAGTGGAAAACAAGCGAGAGAGATTTTAATGACCAATCGTCCTGATCTGTTGGTTGTCGACTGGATGATGCCGGGTGAGTCGGGGGTCGAATTTGTAAAACGCATTAAGCAAGATGAAGTCTTATCTGAAATACCAACAATGATGTTAACCGCACGCGCCGAAGAAATGGATAAGGTGAAAGGTTTAGAAAGTGGCGCAGACGACTATATGACTAAGCCGGTTGCTATTAGAGAATTTCAAGCCAGGGTCAAGGCGTTATTGCGCCGAAATTCTACTAATAAGGAAGATCAAAATATCGATATTCTTGGAATTAAACTGAATCTTGCGACCCATCAGCTGTTTATTGATGGTAAGCTCACAGCAATCGGCAGCGCAGAATTTAATTTACTTAAATTTTTTCTTTCCCATAAAAACCGTGTTTATTCTCGTTCTCAATTACTGGACTTTGTCTGGGGGCAAGGAGTTTATTTAGAGGAAAGAACGGTTGATGTCCATATGTTAAGATTACGAAAAATATTAAAGCCTTTCGATAAACAAGAGCACCTCATTACTGTCAGAGGGATGGGTTATATGTTTTCTGACGGAAATATTAATTAGAGCCTATTTTAATGAACACAGCATGGTCCGTGGAATTTTCCCGGCTTTTAATCACCTTGGTTTCTACGGTTATTTTCGGATTAGTCTCTGGATACTGGACTGTCTCCGTTGTGATCCACAGTTGTCTGTATATTGGTTGGAATGTCATTCAACTCAGGAGTTTCGAGCGCTGGATCCGGAATGGCGCTCCGTCATCAAGTGCGCCTGATGCAAGTGGTATTTGGGAGCTTATTGTTCAGCATATTTATCGCAGTCAAAAATCCAACAAGGACCGAAAAAAACACTTATCGAAACTAGCCAGTCACTATCATGCGGTGATGTCTGCATTGCCGGATGCGACAGTGGTACTTAATGAGAACCTGGAGATTGAATGGGCAAATAAAACATCACAGGATTTATTGGGTGTGAAGCCAAACAGCGATGTAGGACATAAATTAAGCAATATTGTTAGAGACGGGGCGATGTTAGCATTGTTGGATTCCCGTGATGTTAAAGATGAGGTCGAAATACCTTCGCCGGTTGACCAACTTAAAACCCTGATGGTTACAAAAATTCAATATGGCGAAGATAAAACGTTACTAACGGCCCGCGATATCAGTCAGCGAATTGCTTTACAAAAATTACGCAAAGCTTTTATCGCTAATGCCTCACATGAATTACGAACGCCGCTCACCGTTATATCGGGATACCTTGAAATGTTAGACGGTGATGAAGAGTTACCGCCTTCTATGAGTAAAATTGTTAACAATGCTCATGTTCAAGCATTGCGAATGGATCAGATCCTTAACGATCTTCTTATATTGTCTAAACTAGAAGAAAAAGGTTATTCAGAAGATCGAGGTGATACCGTTGATGTGCCAGTTATGTTAAAAAGCCTGGTATCAGACTTCCAAAAGACTAAGACTAAGGCTAAAGGTACCCATGAAATTAAACTGACCGTACAAGACGATTTATTGGTCAAAGTGGTTGAGGCTGAATTTTACAGCTTATGCCAAAACCTGTTAAGCAATGCGGTGAAATATTCGCCAGAGGGAGCAGTCATCAAAGTGTGTTGGTCGCTTAGTGATGATGGTAACGCCTGTTTAAAAGTGGTAGACAATGGCGAAGGGATCGCGCGCGAACACTTATCCCGCCTTACCGAAAGGTTCTTTCGAGCCAATGTTAATCGAACCCGTAAAGTAAATGGCACCGGTTTAGGACTTTCCATCGTTAAACATATTATGGAAAATTACGGTGGTTATTTAGATATTCAAAGTGAGCTTACAATTGGCTCTACTTTTACAGCATGTTTTCCAGGTTATCGAACCCAGGTTATCGAATCTAAAAAAACGCAGCAAGCAATACCTCCTCTCTAAAGCCGGTTGAACTATGAAAGATCAATCAACCCTGATGTTAAATTGATCCGCTGAATTAAACACCTGAATTAAACACCTGAATTAAACACCTGGCTAATCAGGTTTTTGCCGCCAATATTATTTGACAATAAATCAATAAATCTTGTCTATACTAATGATCTAATTAATAGGTTTTGGAGGTGGGATGTTGCATTTGAACATTAAACAGAAATTCATTGCGGCCGGAGTTTTAATATTTATCTCCACATCAGGAATTCTGTTATTAAGTCAATCGACGACTAAAAAGCTGAAAAATTACGATGCAGTAGAAATCAACATTACAAGAGTTGAGGCTGACATGCTAATGCTTAGGCGTAATGAAAAGGATTTTCTTGCTCGTAAGACATTGAAATACAAAGACCAGTTTAATACTGGTTTTGAAGTTATTGAGCAACACATTGAGCATTTAAAAATGAGTGTCGATCAAGTTGGCATGAATAATAGCGATGTCGAATTATTGTTGCTATCTCTGAGGAAATATCAGAAATCCTTTAATAATTTAGTCGCTATTCAGCAGAAAATTGGATTGACCTCAAAAGATGGCTTATATGGCGCTTTGAGAGATGCTGTTCACAGTGCTGAAGAGCAGATTAAGCGATCAGAAAACCAAACCTTAAGAGCCAATATGCTGCAGCTGCGACGTAATGAAAAAGACTTTATGCTTCGTTCAGATAAAAAATATATGGATAAATTTAACAATAATATGAAAATATTTGCTCAATCGCTGGCAGAGGTTCATTTGGATGTTGCCTTGAGAGACGCTATTGTGAAGGACATGACTCGCTATCAGGCAGGTTTTGAGTCTCTGGTAGAAAGCAGTATCACTAAAGGCTTGACGAGCAGTTTGGGGCTTCAGGGAGAAATGAGAGAAAAAGTACATATTGCGGAAGACTTGCTCAAAGCTCTATCGGAACGGTTGAAAAATCTCGTTAGCGAAGAAGTTGGTAATATTGATCGCTTTTTATTATTGACCAACGTCGTTGGTTTTATCTTAAGTTTGGTTGCTGTTGGGGTGATGTTTTGGCTATCAATACTCATCTTAAAGCCTGTTAGTTTATTGATCAAAACTATATCGTCTATTTCTCAAGATAATGACTTGTCATTACGTGTTAGCACAGATTCTAATGACGAAATCGCAAAGATAGGGCTAGCATTTAATCTAATGCTTGAAAAATTCCAACATATTATTGTGAATGTCAATCAATCGTCAGGTGAGGCAGCAATTCTCGGTGAAGAATTTAAGCCTGCCTTATTTTCCTCAATGAGTATCTTGACAAACAGAAAAAAGGGTTGTTTTCGCAAACGCTTCAATCATTCTTTTTATGACAGGCAGGCATTATTCT
>JAUUYO010000051.1 GCA_030590405.1 Kangiellaceae bacterium | reverse complement strand
ACATCGATTACAAACTGCTCAGATCGCTCAATATTGTGATGCAAAAAAAAGCCTTGAACGTGCCGCCGAAAAGCTGCATATTTCCCAATCGGCGGTTTCTCAACGGTTCAAGCTGTTAGAAGAATTTGTCGGACACCCGATTTTAATTCGCGAAAAAGCCATCGCGTTAACGCCCATCGGACATCAACTACTGCTCCATTTCGAACAAGTGGAATTATTAGAGCGTGATCTTCTGCCTAAAATTATTGCCGAATCGCCACAACAACCGTTCAAACTCGAAGTAACTTGCTCTATCGGCGTTGCCTTTGGAAAAGTAAAAAATAAACATTCAATTATTGAATTAATCAAAAAAAGAGATACTGTCATGTATCAAGCTAAAAAAGAAGGTCGAAACCGCGTAATTTGTTGAGGCATTTGTTTTATAAATCAAGATTCACCCAATAAACACCTTAGCCCAACGGTTCACATCACAGTTCAATATTAAGAGGTCACTCCCATGAGTCAGATTAAAATCCGAAAAGCTAAAATTAGTGAACTTGCTACTTTGTTAGCCTTTGAACAATCGATTATCGAATATGAACGACCTTTTGAAGAGCTAATGCAAAAAGAGCCTTTCAACTATTATGATTTAAAAGAACTTATTATCAGTGATGACTCAGAAGTTTTAGTCGCCGAAATCAATAGTCTATTAATTGGTTCTGGCTATGCTAAACTAAAAACTTCTCGCCCTTATTTAAAAGACGAACTTCATGCCTTTTTAGGTTTTATGTATGTTGATCCGAAACATCGCGGCAAAGGCGTGAATCAAATGATCATGAAAAAATTGACCGAGTGGAGTAAAAATAAAGGCATGAAGTCTGTCTGTTTGACAGTATTTGAAGAGAATGGCTCAGCGATAAAAGCCTACAACAAAGTGGGATTTCGTAAACAACTTGTCGAAATGAGGCTTAACCTTGAAAATTAGCTCAATAGCTAAAAATGATTTTTTACCAATCTCAACATTCTAGGATCCTTCAAATCATTTTCTTAAATCTACAAAATCCACAATGAAATAAAGAACAATAAATGAACCTTTCACAAACTCCAGTCGTCTTTAAAGTAAACCAATAAGAGACAACCCAATGAACCAAGCCGAACAAGACCTACTGGTACTCACCGCACAAAACGGTAGCCAGCAAGCATTCGGATTACTTTTTAAGTTTTACCACAAACCTCTGGTTGGTTTTGCTATAAAACTCAGTAACGATAATGAGCTATCGAATGATGCCGTGCAAGAAGCCTGGATAAAGGCAGCAAAAAATATCAGGCAGTTAAAAGATCCAAGAGCGTTCAGGAGTTGGATATATCGACAGGTGAGATGGAAGCTCACAGATTTACTCAGAAAACGGAGTCGAGAAGGCTATCAATTAGAGCAGCTGAATGAAGAAATAGCCTCTAACCTGATCGAAAATAAAACGGGCGAGGATGAAACATTATCAACTGCCTTATCTCGACTGCCCAATACAGAAAAAAAATCATTCATTTATTTTATCTGGATGAAATGAAAATCGCAGAGATTTCTACCATTTTAGAAATCCCTGCCGGAACAGTAAAGTCTCGCCTTAACAGGGCCAGACAGGTGCTTAAACAGAAATATCAACAATTGGAGAATTGATATGAATATTGATGAAAAGATTAAACGTGAATTAGAAAGTGACTCCCCTGAATTAGATAAAATATTGGTCGATGATGAAGGGCTATTTGCGCGAATGTCGGGAATATTTAAAGGTGGAATGAGACGCTGGGTGATTGCTATTTATCTCTCCGCTGTAATCGTCGGTACACTTTTTTTGTGGACAGGCTATCGATTTTTTATTTCGACAGAGCTCCAGGATCAGGTCTTTTGGGGAGTTTGTTTTATGGTTTCACTCAATATACAAACTGCCATCAAGCAGTTTTTAATTATGGAAACTAATCGTAATTCCATCATGCGAGAAGTCAAACGGGTTGAAATCGCCATAGCACGGCTATCAAAAAAAATGAAGAGTTAAACCTTCTTATGGCAGGGATGCCGCTCTTATAACGCAATAACGAACCAAAAAACCATCACAACAGATAAATACTGCTATATTTTAAGGGTGTCAATTAAAACTAACAAAACATCCTTAAGCAAGGCGGCTTCAATGACAAAACCCCGGGTTAAATACATTGTAAACCTGTTTATCGCGCTAATCATCAGTCTGAGCTTGCATTATAATAGTATAGCGAACGAAACCGACAGCAAGCAATCCACACAAGCAACACAACTACGCATCGGAATACTCTCCAAACGCGGCCCACTGATCGTACAACAAAGATGGTCCGAAATGGCCGTTTATCTGCAACAAAAAATACCCGAATATCAATTTATCATTGTTCCATTGAGTTTCGACGCAGTACGTCCCGCGGTGCAAAATAAACAAATCGATTTTTTACTGACTAATTCCGGCATGTTTGTGGACCTGTCTTTCAGCTTTGACTTGTTTGCCATCGCCACCCTTAAACGAAAAATTATTAACCAGCCTTATACCGAGTTCGGCAGCGTTGTTTTTACCCGGATTGAACGGGACGGGATCAATCAACTCAGCGATTTAATAGCAACCGATATCGCGGCGGTCAATCGGCAGTCATTAGGTGGCTGGATAGCGGCACTAAGAGAGCTTGATGCCATTGGCTTTTCCATGGACTCTGTTAATTCACTGGATTTTCTGGGAACCCACGACGCCGTCGTGTACGCGGTAGTAAACCGGACGGTAGATGTTGGCATTATCAGAACCGATACATTAGAGCGAATGGCCGCTGAAGGAAAAATACATTTAAGCACCTTTAAAGCCTTGCCAGTGCCAACCGAATTATTCAAACTAAAAAACTATAATGCTGATTTCCCATTACTCCATACCACCAGACTTTATCCAGAGTGGCCTATCGTCAGCCTTGCCCATGTCCCGGAAACCCTTACAGAAAAAATGTCTTCCGCCCTGCTATTAATGCCGGCAGAATCAAAAGCGGCTATCAATGCTCAAATTATGGGATGGACGATTCCGAAAAATTACAGCGATGTCGATCGAGCGTTTAGCCAGCTGAATATCGGATTTTATCAAGAAATTAGTCATCGTTCGATTCTGAATATCATCACTCATTATTGGAAAAATATTTTACTAACAATATTACTTACAGGATTGCTCAGTTCGGTAGTCTTTTATGTCCTATCACTCAGTCGAAAACTAAAGGAAACACAGTTCAAACTCGATTCATTCTACAATAAAGATCCACTGACCGGTTTGCCAAACCGAATACTATTTTTTGAACTGGCTAATCGATATTTACACCTTGCGCTCAGCGAGCAAAAACAATGCATGTTACTCGCGGTAAATCTCAGCGAGTTTGAGCAAATCAAAAATGAATTTGGTTATGATATTGGCGAGCAGACCATCAAAGAAGCTGCAATACGAATATCACAGGCTTTGGCAGATAACGAACTCCTCGGTAAAATGGATGGCAATAAATTTTTAGTATTGCTTGTCAATAGTGAGTCGGTGAATAATGTTCAAAAGGTTGTGCAGGCGATTCTTAACTCAGTCGAACGACCGTTTTTTTCTGAGAGTGGTTTTGAAGTTAAAATAGAGCTTCGCATTGGTGTTAGTCAATATCCCCAGCAAGGTACAGTTTTGAATCTCCTGATCCAGCATGCTGATATTGCGCTTAAGCAGGATAAGGGATTCTTTTATAGTGGATGACATAGATAAACTGAGTTATTTTTGTTATTAACCAAGACTTGTTGAACTTTCATAGTTCAACAAACCCAGTCTATCCTAATTTTAGCCTTTTGAAATTTCACTACTTCAGTTCTTGGTTTTCTGATTGAGCCGAGTCAAAATCAAACTTTAAAATTTAACTCAACCAGCCCTTCTATCTCAATAGCAAAAGAGGCCGATTGGTCGCCGCCAGCATCTTGGCGGTAAAACTGCCTAACAAAAAATCTCTAAAACGGTTATGACTAAATGCGCCCATCAAAGTCAGATCAATATCATTTTCCAACTGATAATTGGCCAACACTTCATCCGCCGGACCGTCGAGTTGAACACAGGTCACATCAATACCAACATCCTGCAAGACGTTTTCAGCTTCGGCTAATAATGCCTCGCCATCATTACCAACGTGTACCAGATGACAAGGTATATTCTTAAATAATCGACTAGAAGCCACCATTGCCAAAGCTTTCTTGCAAGTCACACTGCCATCGTAAGCTAGCATCGCTTTTTGGGGTTGGCTAAATTCCTTATTAACCACTAAGATCGGTTTATGCATTGCTCGAATAACCGATTCTAATTGATGTCCAATGCCTTCGTTTTGCTGTTCATGCTGCTTACCACGAATTCCAATCACCATCACCCGAATATCGTCTTCCAACTCAATCAGAGACTCTGCCAGGCTGCCGTGATGCTGGTAAGTTTCTATCGAATCAACATCGGTTTTTTCCTCAATATGTTGTTTAGCTGCATTAAGCATCAGTTGACCCTTTTTAATCAATAAACTGGCGCGATTTTGCTCAACTTCGGTCAGCTCATTAAGCAGCTCTTGCTGACTGCCAAGGCCAATCGCTCCAGAATAATCTGACACCGCAGCGTTAGGATTATTTTCGATGGTGTGCATCAGTTTTAATGGTCGAGCAACATTACTGGCAATCCAGGATGCATAATCACAAACTGATTCACTACCTGATGAGCCATCAATGCAGGCTAGAATCACGCGACCACTAAAGAGTTTTTCTGATAGCTCATTTTTGTTTAGCATTAGTGACCTCCCAATACTTTTTCTAATTCTTCTGGTTTATCGTGCACGCCGAATCGGTCCACGATGGTTTCGCTGGCTTGATTAAGCCCGATGATTTTTACTTTAGCACCTTCTCGCCTGAATTTAATTACCGCCATATCCAACGAATGAACTGCGGTAATATCCCAAAAATGCGCCCGACTTAAATCAATCACCACCTGAGACACCGCTTCTTTAAAATTAAAGTTATCCAGAAATTTAGCCGATGAGTTAAAAAATATCTGGCCATGAAAAACATAAGTGCGAGTACTGGTTTTCTCGTCAAGCTCACTTTCCGCGTACATAAAGTGACTGATCTTGTTGGCGAAAAATAGCGAGCCGAGCAACACCCCGACAAACACACCATAAGCCAGGTTGTGGGTCCATACAACCACAACCACCGTCGCGATCATTACCGTATTGGTCGAAAGCGGGTGAGTTTTAATATTTTTAATTGAGTTCCAGTCAAAAGTACCAATCGAAACCATAATCATCACCGAGACTAATGCGGCCATTGGAATTTGCGCCACCCAGTCGTTTAAAAATACCACCATGATTAAAAGCACCACCCCGGCGACCAGAGTTGATAACCGGCCACGACCACCGGACTTTACATTGATCACCGATTGACCGATCATCGCGCAACCCGCCATACCGCCCAATAAACCAGCCCCAATATTCGCGAATCCCTGCCCCTTACATTCACGATTTTTATCACTTGAGGTATCGGTTAAATCATCCACAATGGTGGCAGTCATTAATGATTCGAGTAAGCCAACCACCGCTAGCGCCATCGAATAAGGAAAAATAATTTCCAGAGTTTCAAAAGTGAACGGTACATTCGGCCAGAGAAAAATCGGTAAGGTATCCGGCAATTCGCCCATATCACCCACGGTGCGAATATCGATACCGACAATCATGGTTAACGCGGTTAAGGATAAAATACACACCAACGGGGAAGGAATGATTTTACCAATCACTGGAATATACGGGAATAGATAAATAATTCCCAGACCACCCGCAGTCATCACATAAACATGCCAGGTCACATTGGTCAGCTCAGGCAGTTGCGCCATAAAAATCAAAATCGCCAGCGCATTGACAAACCCGGTGACCACCGAGCGAGAAACAAAACTCATTAAACTGCCGAGTTTAAGATAGCCCATCACAATTTGAATGGCACCGGTCAACAGCGTCGCCGCCAGTAAAAACTCCAGCCCATGCTGATTCACCAGAATCACCATTAATAACGCCATTGCACCAGTCGCCGCCGAAATCATGCCCGGCCGACCGCCAATAAACGCGGTAATCACCGCGATACAAAAAGAGGCATACAAACCAACTTTTGGATCGACCCCTGCGATAATCGAAAAAGCGATGGCTTCAGGAATAAGCGCTAAGGCAACCACAAGACCCGCGAGCACATCGCCACGAATATTGCCCAACCAGTCCTGTTTTGTAGAATGAAGTAACATAGGAGACCTGAGTGCTAGTTTGAGTAAATAAAAAAGGCTAAAGTGCTTTATTTATAGCACTAAATAACAAATTAGCCTCGAAAAGACGCGGATTCTACCGAAGGCACCATAAGGATACAATGGATTTTGACAATAACTCCTGGTTATTGGCATCAATGGTCATCTGGGCAATATAATCTGCCGATATAGCAGTCTTTCAGTAATGACGACAATTATTTTTAATAACCAGACAAACGACTCATTTTATGAATATTTCTCAAATTCGGCAAAAAAGCTTAATTACCGCGATTAAAACGCCTTTTAACCATCGCGGTAAAATCGACCTGGAAACCTTTGACAAGCTGGTAGAAAAACAAATCGAATTCGGGGTGGATGGATTAATCATCGGCGGTACTACTGGTGAAGGGCATTTACTCGACTGGGAAGAACATTTAATGCTGATAGCCCATACCGCCAACAAATATGGTGATCGCCTGTTAGTGGTTGGCAATACTGGCAGTAACAATACCCGAGAAGCAGTCAAAGCCACCAAAAATGGTTTTGCCATGGGTATGCACGCAGCGTTACTGATCAATCCCTATTACGGCAAAACCAGCGCGCAAGGGGTAGAAAAGCATATCAGTGCCGCTTTGGATATTGGCCCGGCTTTTATTTACAATGTGCCCAGCCGAACCGGGCAAGATATCGAGCCGACACTGATCGCAAAGCTGGCGAAGCATCAGAATTTTGTGGGCGTTAAAGAATGCGCTGGCAATCAGCGTATCGCCGAATACGAAAACCAAGGGATCCCTTGCTGGTCTGGTAACGACGATGAATGTTTTGATGGTCGGCATCAACACGCCTCTCATGGGGTGATTTCAGTCACTTCTAATATTATCCCAGGGCTGATGAGAAAACTGATGGATGACAAAAACCAATCCGAGCTTAACCGGTCTTTGCAACCGCTTTTTGACTGGTTATTTTGTCAGCCGAATCCAATTTCCATCAATACCGCTTTGTCGATGACAGGAGCCATTTCGCCGGTTTTTCGTTTGCCTTATGTGCCGTTGAATTGTGCTATCCGTCAGGTTGGTTTTGATTTGCTTAAGGTGATCGACTCAGATGAAATTGTTGGGGGAGCTTTGTCTTTATTGCAGGATGATGATTTTGAGGTGTTGATATAAAAAGGTATCAAAAGGCATCGGCGTATGATTTTTCGGCAAATTCTGTTGGAACATCTATAATTGTTAAAAAGCACCAAAAATAAAGATTTCCATAAGTATGCCCGATCAACGCCAACAAGCCATCAAACAAGCCGGATTAAAGTCCCGTCGCGCGATGGTTTGGCTGCGTGATCATCGGCTTCCGGCAGACCCTGTCTGTTATACCATCGCCTATGAATATTTACACAGCGAAAGACCCCAGTTTAAACAGCAAATCGACGCTCTCGACATTGGTGACGCAGACTATTTAGATAAAATTCGCTCGGTTTACCAGGACTGCATCATAAAACAGGATTACCAGAAACTCGCCATGAGTGGTGATATTGGCAACCAGTACGTCAGTGAAATTTTATCTTTACTGCTCAAATCACAAGATAAAATACACCATGCAACCGGCATTCTTGATGCGGTTCATATGGAAATTGGTGGCTCTGCTCAAGCGAAGATTAAAGTGGCAGAAAAAAACAGCGAGCCATTAGACTCATCCACTCAACCAGTCGGTAACAAAGACGATTATGTCGCGGTTGCGGAGAATGCCAATAAAGATAAGCTAACATCGGCGCTTGATTTTAACGGATTAAAACAATCCTTAGTTGCCGCAATTAAATACCCTGAAAACTTTCCGATATCAATTTTGCGGATCAACCTTGACCGTTTTAAGCTGTTTAATGATACCAATGGCCAGTTTATGGGGGATGCGGTGCTCAAAAATGTGGTTAAAACGCTACAAAATCAGCTAAAAGGCAGCGATCTTACTAGTCGTTTTGAGTCTGATGAATTTATCGTACTTTTGCCAAAAACCGGAGTCAAAGATGCGTTACCAGTCGCAGACAAGCTCAGAAATAAAATATCTACGTTAGTATTAAAAAAGAAAAATAGCTCAGTCGCGTTAAAATTTACCGTCTCCATTGGTGTGGCAGAAATGAAAACCGCCGACGCGTTTGAATCAACCTTAACAAAATGCAAAACAGCCCTTGCCCGCTCAAAAGATCTCGGCCGAAATTGTGTCAACAAAGAGAGCTAGGAACCTGTCTGAGGATAAGCTCCCAGATCAATCATTTAATTCCCTTATTTACCCTAAAGCTGTTAAGCTACTCCCACTCGCTGACTCATTTCAAAATGCAGGATCAAATATGACCAGCTGGAGCAACCTGCTCGCCGCAGAAAAGCAGCAAGACTATTTTGAACAGACCATGCAATACGTGGCAACTCGGTGCGCTGAAAAGGTCACCGTTTATCCATCTAAAGAGCAAATTTTTACTGCTTTTTCTGCCACCCCTTTTGAAAAGGTCAAAGTAGTGATCCTTGGCCAGGATCCTTACCACGGTCCCAATCAGGCGCACGGCCTTTGTTTTTCAGTGATGCCCGGAGTTAAAACGCCCCCATCGCTGGTTAATATCTACAAAGAACTCAAACAGGATATCCCTGGATTTAAAATCCCCTCACACGGCTATTTACAATCCTGGGCAGAGCAAGGGGTGTTATTACTCAATACCGTGCTAACCGTTGAGCAAGGGCAGGCTCACTCACATAAACATCTCGGCTGGGAAAAATTTACCGATAAAGTCATCCAGCAACTGAATCAATATGGCAAAGGGATCGTTTTTTTATTGTGGGGAGCACACGCCCAAAAAAAAGGCGCTCAAATCGATACCAGCAAACATGTTGTGCTAAAAGCGCCTCACCCCTCTCCTTTATCCGCACACCGCGGATTTTTGGGATGCCGACATTTTTCCAAGACCAATCAATTACTCAATGAGCAAGGCCGCCAACCAATCGACTGGGCTAGACTAGAATAAGTTACTTACTAATAAAATGGAATAGCACTCTATGTTGCGACATTTGTTTCCACAGCTTTGTCTGATGCTTGTCTCTAGCTCGCTGGTTGCTGCGGATAAAGTGGTATTACAACTTAAGTGGGAACATGAATTTCAATTTGCCGGATACTATGCCGCCAAATGGCAGGGCTATTACCGGGATGCTGGACTGGAGGTTGAAATCAGGCCTGCGGTAAAACCGGATCAAAGCTTGGTCAAACCACTGGATGAGTTGCAAAAGGGTAATGCCCAGTTTGCTATCGGTGCGCTGGATATTTTAATAGGTAAAGACACAGGGCTTGAACCAATTGTATTGGCCCCCATATTTCAACGAAGTCCTAGCGCTATTTTTTCCCTTAAAAAAACCGATATCAGTAGCCTGAAAAAACTCTCGCGTTTGCGCATTGCGGCAACAATTTCGGATGCCACCAAAATAGAAATAGAGGCGTTGTTTCGCTCTCGCGGCTATGATTTAAATAAAATTAAGTTTGTTGACCAACCTATAACCATCGATACTTTGCTTGAGGATAAAGCCGATGCCATAGTAACATACGAAGTATCTGCACTATTTTCAGCAAAAGAAAGAAACATCGCGCTGAATCGACTTCACCCGGAAGATTATGGTATGGCATTTTACGGCGACACCCTCTACACCAGCCGAAAATTTTCACAGAGCCACTCAGATATTGTTGAACGTTTTACCCAGGCAAGTAAAAAAGGCTGGCAATATGCGCTGCAACATAAACAATCAATCGCCAAAAAAATATCCGACGAGCTTCCTCGTTATCTGGTCAAGTACGATAATATTTATCAGTACAATCTAGCCTTTGCCGAGTTAATAGAATCACTGTTGCAATATCCCGATAAACCAATCGGTCACATTAATAAAGACCGTTGGTTTAATATGAACGAAAGGATTCGTTCTTTAGGTTTGGTGCGTTCCCATTTAGACAATCATTATTTTTACTTTGAAGCAACACAACAAGACAACATTCCTAAACAACGTATTGCGATTTTTTTAACCTTGGCATTATTTCTTCCGATGGTTTTTATTTTATGGTACCGCCGAAAAACATGGTTAACCATAGCGGCAATATTACTCGCTAGCTTTTTGATTCAAAATCAAATTGAACAGGTCCTAAAAAAAGAACATAAGAAATTAGAACAAGAAAAATTAACGCAAAAACTGAATTCAATCAGTGCCAAATTACAGGGTAATCTGCAAACCAACTTGTCAATGCTCACCGGATTCGCGGCCTATATTTCTGCCACACCTGAATTGACTTATCAGGATTTTTCTCGCTACTCGCAAGAGCTTTTTAAAAAATCACCGATGTTGATCAACTTTGCCGCAGCTAAAGATCTTATCATTAATTATGTCTATCCTGCCAAGGGTAATGAAAAAGCCATTGGCCTCAATTACAAAAAAACGCCTGCTCAAAAAGACATGGTGATGCAGGTGGTGACTTCCGGTCAAATTCAAATGATTGGCCCAGTCAACCTGGTGCAAGGCGGCACGGCCTTTATCGGTAGGGCACCGATTTTTCTTGGTGACGGCAACTTATGGGGGATCATCTCAGCGCCGCTGGACGCAAAACTTTTATATCGATACTCTGACATTGAACGGTCGAGTGAGCAATTGCATCTTGCTATCCGAAGTTTTGATGCGCTGGGCAATCAAGGGCCAGTATTTTTCGGTGATAAGAAGATTTTTGATGCTCCCGGAAAATTACTGTCTATTGTCAGTGTGGGCGGCGGTTCATGGCACCTTGCAGCGATCCCACTCGCCTCAAGTAAAAAACTGCCGGGCAATATCCTTGCGTTAAGAATTTACTTTTTTTTTGCCGTATTGAGTTTTAGCGTTTTTATCTGGTTTAGGTTTAAGCAAGAATCAGAAAAAAAGAAACTGGAGTACAAGATCAATGAAGATAACCGTCTGCTCGAATCAGTCTGCGATGTGGCTCACATAGGCGGTTGGAAGTTAGATCAACAATTAAACATTGTTAACTGGTCGAGTCAATCGTCAGTGTTAATTAGCAAACCCAAAAGCTATCTTCCTGACTCGTTTGTCGAGCTTGAATCACATTTTTCCCAGCAGGATTTTTTGCGCTGGAAAACAAAAAACCAGCAGGCATTGATGCAAGGTCAAGCATTTGATATTGAAATCGAACTCAAAGCTAAAAACCAAAGTCGTCGATATTTAAGAGTTATCTCAAATGCTGAAAAGGTGAACGATGGCCAATGCATTACCGGTACCATCCAGGATGTGACCGACAAAGTTTTAGATGCTCGACTGATCAAGCACCAGGCGACCTATGACAGTCTCACCGGTTTACCAAACCGGGTACTCTATCACGACCGACTGACCAAGGCGATCGACAATGCCTACCGCAATAAACAAAAAATTGCGGTACTGTTTATTGATCTCGATCGCTTTAAGCCCATCAATGACAATCATGGTCATCAGGTCGGTGACAAACTATTGATCGAAACCGCTTTGCGGATCAAGCAGTCGATCAGAGAGTCCGATACCGTATCCCGACTAAGCGGCGATGAGTTTGCGGTAATCCTTAACGATATCCCGCAATACAGCCAAGTGTTAAAAGTGGCTGAGCAGATCCTTGACAAAATGCAACAGACTTATCTGTTAGGCGACATTTCGGTTTACTTAAGTGCCAGCATCGGCATCGCGCTGTATCCGAATGATGCCGACAACGCCGATTCATTATTGAGAAAGGCCGATCAGGCAATGTATGAGGTCAAAGCCACCGGTCGCAATGCGTGCCATTTTTATACTACCGAGATGCAACTTAAATCTGAATACCGTCATGAGTTACTCAATCAACTAATTATCGCGCTGAATGAAAGAAAACTGCAACCCTATTTTCAACCCCTTGTGGATCTTAAAACCAGTCAAATCATCAAATGTGAGGCCCTCGCCAGGTGGCAAAAAGACAGCGATGAATTTGTACCGCCGATTGATTTTATTAATTTGGCTGAAGAGTCAGGATTAATTAATAAAATTGATTTATTTATGCTAGAAGAGTCAGCTAAATTTCTTAGTGAAATAGCCCCTGAACTTGAGTTATCGATTAATATCTCGCCCAGACTGTTTCATACCAAAGACTACGCGCTGGAAAAATGGACCAGCACGGTTCAAGAAATTAGTCAAAAGCTAAAACTAACAGTCGAGATCACTGAGCGGCTATTAACCGACGATTCAGAAAGAGCTTTAATTGTTTTAAATCAGCTAAAAAGCTTTGGCGTTAAGATCGCCATTGATGATTTTGGTACTGGCTATTCGTCGCTCAATTATTTAGTCAAATACCCGGTCGACATCATAAAAATCGACCGCAGTTTTATCAAAGAGATTGGTATTGACTCATCGGCTGAAGCGCTGATTGAAACCATTTTGGCGATGGCGGCAAGATTGCAAATCAAAGTGGTGGCTGAAGGGGTCGAAACCAAGGCGCAGCTGGATTATCTGAAAAAACATCACTGTGATTTTGGCCAGGGTCACTTTTTGGGTAAACCGATGAGCGGCGCGGATTTTTCTCAATTGATTATCAAGAGTAAATAAAGCAGCGTATTACGAGAAAGTTTCTCTAATACACCCTGTGAACCTAGAGCCTGCTTTATTTCATCTGACAAACATACTGGTAGTCCAAGTATTCCTCAATCCCATAATGGCCGCCTTCTCTGCCCATGCCCGATTGTTTAATCCCGCCAAAAGGTGCCGCCGGATTAGACAGTCGCGCCTGATTGATCCCCAACATCCCCAATTGCAGTAGTCTCACAATGCGGCTAATTCTTTGCTGATTAGAAGTGTAGAGGTATCCACATAACCCCTGATCCGATTGGTTCGCCAGTTGAATGGCTTGAGCTTCGTTGTCAAAGGTGGCTATCGACACGATTGGGCCAAAAATTTCCTGATGAAAAATCGCCATATCCGCTGTGATATTGGTTAATATTGTAGGCTGAAAAAAATGGCCCGGTGACTCGACCGGCTTACCGCCATCGAGCAATTGCGCGCCTTGTTCGATGGCGGTGTCGATTATTTTTAGCATTTTATCGCTGGCCCGCTGATTGATCAGCGGACCGATTTGATGGACCTCATCGAATCCGTTACCAACTTTCAACGCTTTGGTTTTTTCAACCAATTTGGCGATAAACTCTTCCGCGATGGACTGCTGCACTAAAAAACGATTAGCGCTGATACAGGTTTGCCCGGCATTTCTAAATTTAGCCGCGATCGCTCCCTCCACCGCTGCATCAAGATCTGCATCTTCAAAAACAATAAAGGGCGCATTGCCGCCTAACTCCATGGCGGTTCTTTTTACCCCAAAAGCACACTGTTGTAGCAGCTTTTTACCCACAGCAGTAGAGCCGGTAAAGCTAAGTTTAGCCACTTTGGGATGCTGGGTTAATATTTCGCCGATCGCCTGGGCGTTACTTCCTACCACGACGCTGAATACCCCAGCGGGAATTCCTGCTTCAATCGAGAGTTGCGCTAAAGCCAGCGCCGACAAGGGAGTCAGCTCCGATGGCTTTAATACCACGGTGCAGCCTGCTGCTAACGCGGCGGCGGCTTTTCTTAGCACCATTGAGCAAGGAAAATTCCACGGAGTGATCGCCGTTACCACCCCAATAGGCCTGCGATACACCGTTGCGCTTTGATGCTCGGCGCAAGCAGCTGGCTTAGGCTCAGTCAATTGGGCGGCAAGTTCAGAATAGAGTTTGACATAATTGGCCGCATGCAGAATTTCACCTTTAGCTTCATTCAGCGGCTTGCCTTGTTCCAAGGTCAATAAATAGGCCAAATCATCGAGACTTTCTCGCATCAACCCTTGCCAGCGCTCGAGCAGCCTTGCCCTGTCAGTCTCAGACAACGCCTGCCATACCGCTAATGCGTTATCCGCAGCGTTGATCGCTTGCGCAACTTGGCTGGCGCTGGATTCACAGAGCTGGCTAATCACTTCTCCACTCGCTGGGTTGAACACCTCGAAAGTTTGTTCAGAATCCATCCAACGACCATCGATATAGGAGCAATGTTTAAGTAAGGATTGTTTGGTTAATTTTTGCATAGCAATAAAAGGCGTTTCTAAGATAGCATTTGAGGGTGGATTTTAGGATAATTCAGCTTATCCCAATAACGGGATGATAACCCATTGTCAAAGCGACATCACAAAATTTTTGGCTATATTGATAATAAACTGATGAAACGATCCAATCTTATTACACCGGAAGGCGCAACTCTATTAAGAAACGAGTTAGCCGATCTATGGAAAAATCAAAGACCTGAAGTAACCAAAGCTATTACCGCTGCGGCAGCGGAGGGTGACCGCTCCGAAAACGCAGAGTATATTTATCGAAAAAAACAGCTGCGCGCGATGGACTGGCGGATCCGCTACCTACAAAAAAGGACTTCTGAAATGAATGTGGTTGAGCATCTACCGCCGGATCAAAGCCGGATATTTTTTGGTGCCAGAGTTTTTCTGGAAGATGAAAATGGTAAGGAAGTCATTCACCGGATTGTTGGCAGCGATGAATTTAGTTTTAAGGATGAATATATTTCGGTTGATTCCCCCTTAGCAAGAGCTTTACTGAAAAAACAGGTGGATGATGAAGCATTCATTAAACTACCGACAGGTAAGAAGAGTTTTTTTATTAATCGAATTGAATATTGAATCGGTTTGATGAATGCGAGCCTTCTTAGCACAAAAACACTGAAGACAAAGGAGCCGTTTGATTTTTGTCCGAAAAAGCAATTTTCAATATTCCACAAAATGTAGGGACTTTAGTCCTCTGGGGGAGGGCTGAGCGTATACATTTCTCAAGATGATTTTTCTTCAAAATCGTTCTCGAACTCTAGTAATACACTGTTACCTAATTCATCTTCAAACGAGCCTGTATCAGAAATAAAGCTTGTGTGCCCTAGTTCAGGGCAAACGGGTTATAAATAACCAATTTACCTAACTTAAACCAACGGTCAGTACTTTCATTAGATATTTTTCATCCCATCCGGCCTTAAGGCGCTTCGATTTAATACCAATTTTTGCTGTTTTTT
>JAUUYO010000147.1 GCA_030590405.1 Kangiellaceae bacterium | reverse complement strand
TCTATTGAGCTAAATACCTGATGGCAGTCAGAGCGTTCAAGTAACCCCATCCATGCTGTAGTCATTTCACGTACATCTTCTACAGCTTTAAGTAAACGAACTGACATCATCAATGACCATTATTCATTAGCATTACTACCTTTATAACGACTCAGATCATCCGTATTGCTCATCATCCCCCCCCTAACCGAGGACACCAGCTTACCGCTATCAGATGGAAATAAACTATTCACCAAACTGGGGCAATAAATGTCATATGTTTGTTCATGCTCTGCAATACCTAGTGCCTGCAAACAGTGGCCAAAAAGAACACGGTCTTTCTCTGGTACTTCTTTACCAGGGTTAGCATTCGCATAGGGCATTGTGTAATTACCGGTAAAACCAAGAAAATCTACAATTTTTTGCGCTGAACGTTGATCTTTAGTCACGTTAACAATAAGAAAGTCCGCAGGCCTGTTTTCAAAATACGACATAACCTCAAGGTGGTAGTCATTTCTTTGCTGTATCCAGAATTTTACCGCATGTTCCGTCTCATCCCATATTGCAGAGCCTTTATAGGTATTGAGCGCTTTAACTCGCCGAATATGAGCCAATCTACTGTAGACCCAACTTTTCAAATCGCGAACCTGCAATATAAATTTAGACCCTGGAAATAGTGCATCAAGCTTATTGTGGTTTTTAGGGTAGCCATCACTAAAACAATCAAAGTTATTGAGCAGACTCATATCTTCGCAGTCTCTCCACTCCCCGCCATGATAAGACGTAAGACCCAATGATTGAAATAAGGTATGTAAGGATGTTGTCGCACTCTTATTAAAACCAATTGCAAACACTTTTGATGTCGTCAAGTCAATTATTCTCCAGCAGGTATTGCCGTTATCACATGAAGGGAAAGATTAAACAGTAAAATGCCTATTTGATCGACCCACTTTTAAAACTAAATAATTCAGATTTTACTTTCTTTAAGCAGTGAAACGCCCCTCACCATGATCTATCTTTTGATTGCTAAAAAATAAAATTCATATGAATTTTTCCATCACAAAATTGGTTAAAACCTGCCCTCGAATATCTACGCTTTGTTGCTTTATCACCACAAACCCAAAATGCTCAAAGAAAGGGCTGGCTGTAATACTCACGTGCGAATAAAATCGTTCAATGCCTTTCGCTTGCCCATTTTTAAAAATCGCCTGCATCAAAGCTTTGCCAACGCCTTGACCTTGATAGTCAAAATGACAAAAGAAATGATCAATATAGCCATCTATTTGAATATCCGCATAGCCGACGATATTACCATCTATTTCAGCGACAAATGGATTCATTGTTTTGATTTTTTTGGCCCAATTTTCGGCATCGAAAACATCCGGTGCCCAGGCGAAAGTTTGCTCCTCAGTATAATCCCTGGTATTTATTTTTCGGATTGTATCGTATTTTAATTTCCATAGGGCCAATTCGTCTCCCTTTTGGAACTTTCTAATCTTAAGCATGCTTAAATCCCTGTATCTTAGTCATATTGTTCGGTAGGAACCTAACTCTTACTGAAAACCTAACGTTTAATTCTAAAATGCAGATCGAAAAAATTTCGAATCATATTAACTCGATGCATTTGAGTTTTTTTACCTCGAATACCATGTTTTTTACCGGGATAATCCATCATCATAAATTGAATATTATTGTCCTGGAGTATTTTGTATAGCTTAGTGCTATTTTTGAATAAAACATTATCGTCAGCCATTCCATGATAAATCAGTAACGGACCTTTGAGCTGAGTGGCATAAGGAAAAACCGAAGAATCCTGATAAGCTTTTGAATCTTCCTTGGGAGTTCCCATATATCGCTCAGTATAATGAGTGTCGTATAGTGACCAATCTGTTACAGGAGCACCAGCCACACCAGCCTTAAAGTAATCTGATGCCTTAAACATTGTCATTAATGTCATATAACCGCCATAGCTGTGTCCATGAACGCCTATTTTTGCCTTATTGACCCAGGGCAAATTATGTAAGAATTTAACACCGCTAACCTGGTCTTTAACTTCTATGCTTCCCATGGCTCGATATAAGGAATCTTCAAATTTTTTACCCCGATAGTTTGACCCTCTATTGTCGACGGTAAATACCGCGTAACCCTGCTGGGCCATATATTGCAGGAAGTAACTACCCCATTGGTTGGTTACCATTTGTGCATGTGGTCCACCGTAAAGATAAACGATGACTGGATATTTTTTGTTCGGGTCAAAATTAGCTGGCTTATACAAGCGATAATATAAATGCACTTTATCTTCGGTAATAAAAGAATCGAGTTCCGGCTTTATAAAGTCGGATTGGTATTCATACAAAGGGTGGTTCTTATCGATCTTATTTTCTGATAACCATGCAAGATGTTTACCATTTGCGCCATGTAAGCTAGTTTGTGGGGGTGTCGTGACAGAAGAAAAATAATCGACATAATTTTGACTGTCTTTAGAAAACTTAATTGAATGAAATCCACTACGTTGTGTTATTTTTTTGATTTCACCCGTTTTCATTGACACTGAATAAAGGTGCTTTTCTAACGGACTATCTTTTCGTCCACTGAAATAAATCAGTTGTTTTTCTTCGTCAACGTTTTCAATATTGTTAATAACCCATTTTCCCCGAGTCAATTGGCGGATCAAAGCGCCATCAGCCCGATGGAGATAAAGATGTTTAAAACCATCTTTTTCAGATGCCCAAATCATATTACCATTTTTGAGATAATGGTGATCATCGTGTAAATTAACCCAGGTATCGCTGTTCTCCTCTAATACGATCCTGACTGATTGAGTTGACCAATTATACTCTTTCAATACTAATTGTTTTTGATCTCGGCTTTGCCATTGAAAAGACAGTTTTGAATTATCTTTACTCCAGTTAACTCGCGGTAAATAAATATCTCTGTCCTCACCTAAATCTACCCAACGAACGACTTTTCCGTCCAGCTTAATCACACCTAATTCTATCTTTACGTTTGACTTTCCTGCGAAAGGATAACGTTGTGTAATTGTTTTTATTTCATCGGCATAAATCTCTGTGCGGACTACTTTTTCAACAGGCGACTCATCAACTCGGGTAAAGGCCACTTTTGATTCATCATCCGACCACCAATAACCAGTCATTCTACCCATTTCTTCTTGAGCTACAAATTCTGCCATGCCATATTTTATGGGACCGCTGCCATCAAAAGTCAATTGGGTTTCCTCACCGGTTTTAATATTAACAATATAAATATTCTGCTCACGAATAAATGAAATATAGGTAGCTTTAGGAGAAAATTTCACATCAGTTTCAAATTGAAGTGTGCTGACCATTTTTTGCGCTTTTTCATCGCCTATTCTATAAAAATAGATATCACCGGCAAGCGGGAATAATAAAGCTTTACCATCTTTTGACCATTTATAACTGACGATCCCGGAGCCTCTTAACCGCATTCTTTCTCGCCGAGCCTTCTCTTCATCAGATAAAACTTCTTCACCAGAATATAAATCATCAGAATCAAATAACAATCGCGTTGTTTTGCTGAGTATATGAAACTCCCACAAATCGAGTCTTTCATAATCACTTTGCTTGCCTTTTAAAAACGTCACTCGCTCCCCATCAGGCGAAATTTCTAATCCTTTTACAGATGGCCCTGTTAACGATGGCGATGAATAAATTCTTTCAACGGTTAGTTTTTTAGCTAAAACTGGCGGTGTGACTAATATAGCCAATAAAATTAAGATAAAAATTCGAGTAATCATAGAAATAAAACCTTTATTGCCAGGAACTTTTGATATTTTTAAATATCAAAAGTATCTTGCATGTTGAAATAAATCGATAGTATCTTGCATATTGAAATAAATCGATAGTATCGCTGCATACTATTCGGCATGATTGAAATCGACTCAAAACGCCTTCTCCCAATCATAAAGAGTGTAAAGCTCGACTAGCCACTCACCTGGCGAATTCTTTCCGCCGGAACATAAAGTTGCTCCAATAAATATTTTTTAAAGGATTCGTGATAGGGTTGATCGTCAGCAGCCTTTTTCATACAAAGTAACCAGGCATCTCTTTCTTTGGATGAAACAGGCAAATGTTTATGCGCCTGGGGAATACGAATAGAGTAATATTTTTCAGAAAAAAGTTTTGGCCCACCAAGCCAGCCAGAAAGAAAGCAGCTTAACTTATCCCTCGAAATGCTGAGATCATCGGGGTGCATCGCTCTGATGATTTTTGCTTCTGGCATAGATTCCATATAATCGTAAAACGCATCGACTAGTTTAGTAATTCCTGCGAGTTCACCGGCCGCTTTGTAAGAGGCGTCTTCTGTACCGTATTGTCGCGAGTCGGTATTCTCGGGGCGTTTATTCACTTTTTATTTTCCAGTAAAACGATTTTTTAATTCTTGCTGAACCGCTGACGGCACAAACTCAGACACATCACCACCTAAGGAAGCAACTTCTCGCACCAGGGTTGATGAAATAAATGAATACTGCTCCGATGGCGTTAAGAATAAGCTCTCTAATTCTGGTGCCAGATGACGATTCATGTTGGCTAATTGAAATTCATATTCAAAATCAGATACCGCTCTTAACCCCCGAAGTAATGCGATTGCATTCTTTTGTTTAGCAAGATTAACGAGTAATCCCTTAAAGCCACAGACCTCAGTGCCTTTAATTTTTTTCACCGATTTTTTGACTAATTCGATCCGAGTTTCAACATCAAATAATGGATTTTTTCCCTGACTATCAGCGACCGCAACCACCACTTTATCAAATAAGCGCGCCGCTCTTTCAATTAAGTCCAAGTGCCCATTAGTGATAGGATCAAATGTTCCAGGATAAAGAACGATTTTTGTCATAATTTTTTCCTTCCTATTAGCATAAATACGTAGTTTTTAATCCCTATAGTCCCACCAAATCTTCTGGCAACTGACCCTTAAGCGACTTTACCAAACTGCTGGCTAATTTAGCCGAAACTGCGTAAATCGTCAATTGGGGGTTTACACCTAAACTGGTAGGGAACAACGAGCCATCAATCACCGATAAATTTTCCAGTTGATGATGTTGTCCCAAACTATTCACCACCGATTGTTTTTCATCTTTTCCCATACTACAGCCGCCCATCACATGGGCGCTCAATGTCTGCCAGCGCATTTTATCCGCCGGTAATTTTTCAACCATGGATTTAGTATCCGACCAATTCGATTGCATGGTTGCATCCAGATGCAAAGGTAGCACTTGCTTAGCACCTGCGGCAAATTGCAGTTCAGTCATTGAGAGCATAGCCTGACGCAATCCTCGCCATAAGGCTGGAGTAATTTTGTAATCTAATTGAGGATAACCGTTTGAATCTAGTGACACCTGCCCCCCCTGACTGTCTTCATTAAAGCCGTCTCGAAGCAATGCAAGGTTAGCTTGATAATAGGGATAATCCTTCATTAACTGGTTGTGACCTTCTCCGTGCTGGAGCAAAAATGTGGACGACAAAACAGGATGCATCGGTGGCACTTCCATCTTGTAACCGAGTTCACCACTCACGCCATCACGCCATAAAAATTCATCGCTGTAGATACTTTGCGGTGCGCCAGAAAAAGCCTCAACCTTATCAGGCATTTTTGCGATGCTTACTGAAACGGGATGAAGAAAAGTCCTTCTTCCCAAAGTAGCAAAAGGATCCGGCGCTTGGCTGCGCAACAGAACCGATGGACTTCCAATTGCGCCAGCCGAGAGAACGACTTGTCTGGCGTTAATTTGAGTGACGTTCTTTTGTTTGATTTGACCAAGCTCGTCCATCGCGGTTAACCAGACACCGGTTACTCGTTCATTTTCAATTATTAGTGATTCGGCTCTGGCTCGATTAATTAAGGTCGCGCCACTTTCGAGTGCCCTTGGGATGGTCGTCACCAACATCGATTGTTTGGCATTAATTGGACAGCCCATACCGCAATAGCCCAGGTTCGCACATCCTTTTACATTTCTCGGAATGACCGCATGAGACCAACCTAACTTTTTTGCGCCATCGGCTAATAGCTGGTTATTTTTATTCGGTGGAATTGGCCAGGGCGATATATTGAGTCGCTGTTCAACCCAGTCAAACCAGGGAGATAATTCTTCTCTTAACAGGCCATCCACTGAAAAATTACTTTGCCAAAATTTCAAAGTCTGCTCAGGCGTTCTAAAACTGGATGTCCAATTGACGGTGGTAGAGCCTCCCACCGCTCGGCCTTGAAAAATTTGAATACCTTTATCCTTGGTTTGCCGCCCGGCAACTTCTTGATAAAGATCCGCATAAGCTTGCTTTTCATGCATTTTAAAATCAGCTGCGGTTCTTAGTGGCCCTTCTTCAACAATGACGACTTTTAATCCTGAGCGAGAGAGTATTTCGGCGCTGATCCCGCCACCGGCACCACTACCGATTATCACCACATCGCAATCAATTTGTTTAACCGGCAGATCGATTGAATAGTTTTTGGTATTTTTATCTGAATAATTCATCGCTTAAACCTGAGAAAAACTGATAGCTGGCGGACCGGAATAACCAATTTGTTGCCAAATGTTTTGCTCGGCGTAAACTGAACCGATGATTAATTTATGCAATCCTTTATAAGCAACTTGCAGTAAATCAATACTGCTATTGCGCCATTCGCCAAGAAATTGATCGATTGATCCTGCTGACGCAGACTGCCAGTTTAACCACACATTAGCCAGCATCAGCCGCCCAAAAATTGAAGCTAATAATTCAAATAACTCTCTAAGTTCGGCTTGTGTTCTGTGTGGTAATCGGACAATCGCAGTTTCGATATTCTGAATAATGGTCGTTAGAGAAACGAGCTTGTTGAGTGATAGACCTGAAACAAAAACTGGCACTAAAACTTCTAACAATATTCGATCTTGTTCAGTCAAAAATTGATAGTCGAAATCATCTGGCTTAACGGGCTTAAGCTGGCTTTGTTGGTAATATTGAAACGCCATGACTCCGCCAAGACTTAACACGCTGGCCGAAACAATATTTTTGATAAACGTTCTGCGTTTCATATTTTTCTCCTCTAATGCTTAAGACTAACGATTATCACCCGAATTTTCCAGAAAATTCGGGATCCGCTGTTCCAGATAATATTCTGCTCGCCATGGCCACTTGCCCTGAATGAAGCCCACATGACCGCCATGACTATTCGCTTCAAGAATGACCTGTGCCGGTATCTCATGCATATCCGGAAGAACCGTTGCATTCATAAAGGGATCGTCTTTAGATTGAATAATTAAGGTCGGAACCCTGATGTGTTTGACAAATTGACGAGAGGACGCTTGATTGTAATAATCTTCGGCATTTTTGTAGCCGTGCGCGGGCGCGGTAACCTGATCGTCAAATTTCCAGAATGAATTTAGTTTTGGAATATCCTCTAATTTTGGCAGTTTCTCGCTACCAAATTTTAATGCCTTTTGGCGGGTTTTATGGCGTAAGGTTCGCAATAACGCATTTTCATAAATTCGTGAAAAACCACGATGAATTTCGGTGGCGCAAATATCCAACATTAGAGGCACCGAAACCGCCACAGCGGCTTTAATCGCCACTTTTTCAGATTGTTCACCCAGCCATTTTAGCAGTACATTTCCGCCCAAAGAATATCCGACGATATAATCCACATCGATCGAGATTTGCTTTAAATGCCCCAAAATCGCGTGTAGATCATCACTGACGCCGCTATTGTAACTTCTTAACAAACGGTTTGGCTCGCCGCTACAACTGCGAAAATGCATCACCGCTATTTGCCAGTTTTTAGCTTTAGCCGATCTGATCATCCCCCTGATATAAGATGAATCTATCGAACCTTCCAAGCCGTGCAACAATAACAAAGTGGGTCGGTTTTTGGCGGGATAAATGTCAACGTCAATAAAATCGCCATCGTCTAATTCAAAGCGATTGCGTTGCATGTTTGGCAAGGCCGGTAATCGCCTGAAAAGACTTCCCCAAACCGTTTGTAAATGACGATTTTTTGCCCACCAGGGAGCGATGAATCCTTCTGTGATTAAGTTCGCCGGCATGTGAGTGGTTACCACCGCTCAGCTTGTGCGTTATTCCAGGCGACCAGGTATTCTGCCGGGAAATTATGTTCACTCAAAAAATCCCCCGACTTCACTTGAGGATATAATTGTGCATAAGTTTTTATATCGCTTCCCTGGACTCTCTGATAAATGTGCTCAGCGTTTAACTGGCTGGTTTTAGACAAACCAACAGCCGCAATTAATTCGTGCAGATTTTCCACGATAGAAGCATGATAACTGGCGACACGGCTGGCTTTATCCTCGACATCAAGCGCTTGATAACGAGCAGGATCTTGAGTGGCGATGCCGGTTGGGCATTTGTCAGTATTACAATGCCGCGACTGGATACAACCTAAGGCAAACATCATCGCACGGGCCGCGTTAACGCTATCGGCACCTAAGGCAATTAGTCTGAGCAAATGAAATGACGAGAGTGATTTCCCAGAAGCGATAATCCGAATTTTATCTCTTAAGCCAGCACCAATCAGTGCGTTATTAACAAACACCAACGCATCTTTTAACGGCATACCAACTGAGTTAGTCAGCTCAACTGGCGCTGCGCCAGTGCCACCTTCGCCACCATCGACAGTGATAAAATCGGGAGTAATCCCAGTAGCTAGCATGGCTTTACAAATCGCCAAAAATTCACTTTGTTTGCCGATACATAACTTAAAACCCACCGGTTTACCGGAGGATAATTTTCGTAATTTAGCCACAAAGTCTAACAAACCTTTTGGGCTTGAAAACACTGTATGGGCGGCAGGCGAAACCACATCAGCGCCCATCGGTACATGTCTTATTTT
>JAUUYO010000283.1 GCA_030590405.1 Kangiellaceae bacterium | reverse complement strand
GCACTCAACAAAAGAAACATTTAAGCTCTTCAGCCTTAAGAAAAGCACTGTCATCTTACTTTAACGAGATAAACGATCCTCGCCAACAAGGGGAGTGTATTTTCAGTTATCACGATGACGCGGTCGCACTGCGAAACGTCTTTGAATTTAAAAAACTACAAAATCGATTCAATCGGTTTTATCTGATCAATCCCAATATTTTTCTCAATCAATTGCGAAAAATCTTCCGCCATTTTCTCACTTTCTGACAGAATGGTTTGCCAGTAGCGAATACGCGTTTCGGTATCGAAATTGGCAAAGTCATTTCTATCGGAAATTTTGCCATAAGGCAGTTGGGCTACATGGCTGGCTGATGGGGTAATTAAAACGACGTTATTGAAATTATTCGGATTGGCCTTGCGATATTTCAGACCTTTATCAAACCACCCAGATTTAATCGTCGGAAAAAAATGTGGGTAAAGGATCAAGCCTTGTCCGCCAAAATTGATATCCATATGATAGTCGATGATCCCGCCGTCACGATAGATACCGGGATCGCTGCCGCTGATTTCTGAAATGCCTCTTAACACCATCGGGATCGCCCCAGAAGCCATTAATACCTGATGAACATTGTGTTTGCTCAATGGGAGATAACGAGTGCTTGGATGCTGATAATCAAAGTAGGAATAGTTAAATTCAGGATGGCCTTTTTGATTGAAAAAAACGTAACGCTGAAAAAATAAATTGAGCAGCTTTTTTGAAGCGGCATTTAAACTGGCGGCGCAGATCAGTCCGGACATTTGCAATTTTTTATTCTCTGAAGCTACCAACCCTTTAGCGCGAGCCACGATAAAGTGGCTTTGAATCAGTGGGTTTTCAGCTATTTCTTGAGCGCCATTTTCGCCAAGAACTTTCTTTAGCAAATCATCTGCTTTATCACTGATTTCATTGACGTCCGGATTTTCGCTATAGCTTTCATTCGAGTAGAATTTTGCCAATCGCTCAATTGCGGCAACTGGATCTTTCTGAGCAAAGCAGGCCAGCCGCCAGGAACCGGCTGAGGAACCAATGGTGTGTAATATTTTTTTTCGTGATTTAAAAAAATCACCAAATAGGTATTTATCTAGACCAAAAAGAGTAAACCATTTTGGACCGCCCGAAGCACCAGCCATTGCGACTATCTGCTCGCTAGACAAACCGTTTTTGCGGATTTCGGCCAGCGCTGTTTTACCCGCATAGAGACTAATCGACGAGCTCATGATTGGTTAAATAGAGTTAAAAACGATAAGTCAAATGACTGCTAATACTGCTTGCGTCAATAAAATCATTGCAATCAAGAACTGCAAAATCGGCGCAAGTAGTGACAAAATTATCGCCGCCTCCATTAACAATATTGCTGATACTGACATTTTCAAAATCATAAGAGATGTTGGTATAACGGATCCCCATGGTGGTATTTTTACTGACTAAATAATCGTACTGAATGACTGCGCCGATTGAATTTGAAAAACGGTAAACGCCGTGCATCTGAAAGCCATTGCCAGTTTCTTTGTAATCAAATTTTGGGTTGTAGTGAAAACTTCCGCCGAGGCCAATACGATGACGTTTGTAGCTGTAAAAACCAATAAAATCGATTTGAGTAGTGCGGAAGCTGATATAAGCATCACCGGTTCCATCGCCTAATTCGCCGGTTATTTCGTCATAAAGGAAACCAATGGCTGCTGAAAAAGTCAGATTTTCTGCCACTGGAAATTCTGCGCCAAAGGAGCCACGGTAATAACCTCCGGCTTCAATTTTGTCTTTGAATACCTGGTCGAAGGCGGAGCCGGGTGCGATTTGTACTATCTCAAGCCCAACACCATTATAGAAAAAATCCCCGTTTCTATCATAAAGCGGAATATTTTCGGTGTTATCTGTACCTTTGTGTAATGCGGCTTCGAAAAAATAGTTAAACTCATTGCTGAAGGTTATTTCTTCCTTCATTCGGAAGTCTTTTGCAAAGAGGCTATTGCTGGAAATAAAAGCAATAATAATAAATAATATTCTATTAGAATTCAGTTGAATTTTCACGGCTATCCCTATGGTTCTATTGGTTTTTATCAATCATTACCTATTCTAATCGCGAAAATACTATTTGTCACTCAATAATCAATGAGATTCAGGCATTGACTGATTACTCAAAATTCGACAGAATTCACCGCAAAACGCTTTTTATCTTCTAGTCGAAGGGCTGTCAGTTGTCCTCCCCAGACGCAGCCTGTATCGAGGGCGTGGATGTTGGGATAGGGACTTTTGCCCTGTAGCGATGCCCAATGACCAAAAATAATATCGCCTTGAAAGTGATTGTTTTCCAGCTCAAACCAGGGTAATAAATGAGCGTTTTGCTCGCCTGGTGTGGATTTCGCGCGCAGCTCCAGATTGCCATTGCTACTGCAAAAACGCATTCTGGTGAGGGCGTTAGTAATATATCTCAGTCGCTCCATGCCTTGTAGCCGGGTATCCCAAAGGTCAGGCTGATCATCATACATGGACAAAAAAAACTGATAGCAACTGGCCGACTGGAGCTTATTGGACACTTCCCGAGCATAATTGATCGCGTCATTTTGTGACCAGCTGAAGGGTAATCCTGCGTGGACCATCAGAGTATTAAACGATGCGTCGAAATGAGCCAGTGGCTGTTTAACCAGCCAGCTAACAATGTCATTTTTTTGTTGAGAGCCAAGAATATCACCAAAGGTGTCCTTGGCATTCATCTCACGGCATTCATAGGCTACCGCGAGAAAATGCAGATCGTGGTTTCCAAGCACACAGCGGACTTGTTGTTGGTGGTCTAGCAAAAACTGCATGGTGGCAAGTGACTCAGGACCACGGTTGAGCATATCGCCAGCGAGCCACAACTGGTCGTTTAACGGATTAAAGTTGATTTTTTTTAAAAGTTCTCTAAAACTCTGGTAACATCCTTGAATATCACCGATGGCGTAAGTTGGCATAGATTTCACTCTCCCACTTTATGTTTCAACTGGTTAATTCAGATTAAAGCAAAGACATTCGAGGCAAGTATGGCTAAGCAAAATATTTCAGTTCAAGGCTCGTCCAATCAAGACCAGCCCAATCAAGGCAATCGTAAACTAGTTGTCATTACCGGTGCAAGTTCCGGTTTTGGTCTCGCCTGTGCCAAAAAGTTCGCTGATAATGGTTGGTTAGTACTCGCTGCGGCCAGACGACAAGAAAGACTGGAGAAGCTACAAAATCAACTGGGAGAAAAAAACTGCTTGATACAGCCGTTGGACGTCACCCAGACAGATTCGATTAATAGCTTAATGGGGTTTATTCAATCGAAGCAGTTGAGCGTTGATTTACTGATCAACAATGCAGGACTGGCGCTCGGCCTATCCGCAGCGTATCAGGCTGATTTATCCGATTGGCAGACAATGATCGATACCAATATTACTGGTTTGATCAGGATGACCCGCGCGATATTGCCACTGATGGTTGACAAGCGATCAGGTCACGTAATCAATCTGGGATCGGTTGCTGGCAGTTACGCTTATCCGGGTGCCAATGTTTACGGTGCTAGTAAGGCCTTTGTCGAGCAATTCAGTTTGAATCTACGGGCTGATTTAGCCGGAACTGCGGTGCGAGTGACTAATATCGAACCTGGGATGGCGGAGACCGAATTTTCCGAGGTCAGGTTTCATGGCGACAAACAAAAGGCGGCGTCAATTTACGACCAGGTGCAACCACTGGTCGCTGAAGATATTGCAGAAAGTATTTTTTGGTGCGCTAGCCTGCCAGAGCATGTGAATATTAATCGACTGGAAATCATGCCGACCTGTCAGTCGTTTGCCCCGTTGACGGTTTCTAAATCGTGACGACCGATAAAAG
>JAUUYO010000107.1 GCA_030590405.1 Kangiellaceae bacterium | reverse complement strand
ATAAATTGGAGGACTGTGAGAATTAATTAACCGTTAGCCATTTAACAAAAAGTACTCTTACCAATTTCTATAAAAAGACCGAGTGCAAGTTTAATCACACCCAGTCTTAATGACTACTTGAAATAATTAATTATTTTATTCTATTAAAAAGTCACTGTAACCTGAGCTGAACATAGTTCTTCAGAATCATCACAAATCTGGTATGTATAATCACCACTTGCGTTTCTAATTCTATCGATAAGTTCACCGTCGTTACGAGTTCTTTTGATTTTAACGCCATTACGGAAAATCTTAACTCCTTCCGTTGTTGCGCCATTCCAGTGTAGTGTAACCATGCCACCTTGAGTCCTTACTTCAGTATCGATGGTAAGATCAATCGGATACTCTGGTGGTGGAGGAGTTGTGTCAACGTCGTAATCACCCACGAGGCTAACCGTTACATAATTGGTCGCTCCTCTAATGAGCAAATGGTAAGTGCCTTCAGAAGGTGCATCAAACATACAAGTCTCTCGGCTACTTGCCAAAAATGGACGACAGTCATAATCATCAACCGTTGGCTCCGAACCGAATTTTACATACAGATCCGCATCACCAGTCGCGCCTGCATCACTTGCCATAGTAAAAGTAAGATTACTTGCATCAGCCGGTACATCCATAAAGAAACGAGTTTCATCACCAGCGGAACCTTCCATATCAACCAGCATTTCGCCTTTAATCAGCTCCGTGCTATCGGTAGGAGGTGGTGGAGGCGGTGTCGTATCAGTATCATAATCCCCGACTAAACTAACGGTTACATAATCAGTGTTTCCTCTGATCAATACATGATAAGTGCCTTCTTGTGCCGGATCCATATTACAAGTTTCACGGCTACTAGCAAGGAAAGGACGACAATCATAATCAGTGGTAGTTGGCTCAGATCCAAACTTTACATACAGATCCGCATCACCAGTTGCACCTGCATCACTGCTCATCACAAAACTCAGGTTGCTGGCACCGGCCGGTACATCCATAAAGAAACGAGTTTCATCGTCAGCAAACCCTTCCATATCGGTTAACATTTCACCTTTAATCAGCTCAGTGCTATCGGTAGGAGGCGGTGGAGGTGGCGTAATATCGCCAGCGTAATCAGCAACAATGGAGACTTCCTCATATCCAGAAAATGCCTGAATTAACGCGTAATAAGTGCCTACCTGTGGGGTTTCAAAAGTACAGGTTTCATTGCTGGAGCCAGAAAAAGGTCGGCAATCATAAGTTGTTGTGTCAACAATTTCACCAAATCTTACATGAAGATCTGCATCACCGCTGGTGCTGCCAGTAATCGTAATTGTTAAATCAGTTGAACCTTCTGGCATATCAATACTGAAAAGTAAACCTTCGCCAGTTGATGCAGACAAACCGTCAACCGTCACGCCTTTTTCCAAAGCAATAATCACTGGCGGCGGTGGTGGTTCTATCTCTCCTACATCACAACCATCGGCTAAAATATCAAACATAGATTTAGCTTTAACAATTCCATTTCCGTAGGAATCATCGCGTAAAACTGAACCACGATCTTCAGCAGACTTGTTCATTGCTTGTCTGATTTGGCTATTAGAACATTCTGGATAGTGATTCCAGACTAATGCAGCCACGCCTGCAACATGTGGTGTAGCCATAGAGGTTCCACTAATGGTTGCATAACTGTTATCAGTCCAGGTTGATTCCACATCAACACCTGGCGCTGCGATTTCAACTTGAGAGTTAAACTGAGAGAAACTAGCGACAGCTCCACTAGAGTCAACCGCAGCCACTGACATCACAGTGTCGTAAGATGCAGGATAAGATAATGCAGAATTGCCATCATTGCCAGCAGCGGCAATCGATAATATGCCATTAGCCGTAGCGTTATTGAAAGCTTCTTCTTCAGCGACACTAGCCGCGCCGCCGCCTAAGCTCATACTGATAACCTTAGCACCAGCTTCTGCACATTGGTCAATTCCAGCGATTAGATCAGAGCCATATGCCCATGCGCCGGTACTGTCAAAAACTTTGACCATGTGAATCTTGATATTACTGGCAGCATTAACACCGACAACACCTATGTCGTTATTACCAACAGCAGTAATGGTACCTGAAACATGTGTTCCATGACCGTGGCCGTCTTCAAACCAGTTTCCAGAGTCAAACTCATCATATCCGTCAGAACCCGTTACATTTTCAGTTGGCAAATCTTCATGACCTAAAGAGTAACCCGTATCCATAATACAAACCGTCATTTCTCCAGTGTCTAAATCTGGTACTTGATCAGCCTGTACCATACTAATACCGTAAGGCACACTTTCCATTAAAAGGTAACGCTTAGGGTCGACTTCAATCCACTCAACGTCAGTACGGTTGCGAAGTTTTGCCACGGCTTTTTCTGATAAATTGGCTGCGATCATCTGATGTTTATCCAGGTTACGCTTAACAGCGCCGCCTTCTATATTAATCGCTGAAGTTGTAAAAGCTTTTTGGCCCGATTTGAATTTGACGATATACCGCTGATCAGCCTCGGCATAGCAGGCAGCGGGTATCAGCATGGTGCCTAAGAGCATTGCTGATATCGTTGATTTATTAAAATTATTCATTAAAGATCCTTTTGTTTTATTGTCACTCAAATTTCTGGCGTGACAAATAACAATTTCAAACACGCCTACTTAATAAATATTGAACTACGTAATAACTATTAAACTACGTGATAACTGCCTGATCTTGCTATTCACCAGAAAGTGAAAATTGCCTTCAACTTCAACCAATTGATACTTCATGGTTATGAATGCCCTTTGTTGTTTTTGTGCAGATGGGAATTTACTATAAATAAAATATAAATAAAAGTAACTAGTACTATATATTTATACTACGCGATATGGTAAAGCTTTTATTTTTAAGGGGTTGAGGTTGCTAATTTATAATTTAGCGACGGCGACTAAATATTTTTCGACTTTATTTTTTTAATCGAATTCTTTAATCGAAAAATCACACCATCCTTTTTAACTTGCACTGATTTTTCCACAAAGACACCGGGCACCGCGACCAGTTGATTATTATAGTAAACAATGGGCAACCACTTTCTTTTCCAGGGTGGCACCTTCATTTCCTGATAGATTTTTTTAAGCTCGGTAGAGTGCTCTCGATAAGCGGGTTTGCTAGTTTCTCCGCCGATTCTGGGGCGAATAGAAACGACTTCATCGGCATTTGGCATTCGCATTTGCAGGCTTGCCAGGTTGGGTGTTAAATGAATATTTACCAGCTCTTGGACCGCAACAATAACGCCGTTGTCTAACCTTAATCGACTATTAATATTTTGCCAGACGATGTTTTCGCTGATAGCTTCAGGCTCGTCGTTTAACAGATAAAAAAGTTGGCCGTTAAATCCTCGTATCCATCCATTGGCCGCTTTAATCTTAATCGATTTTTTATGACTCGTTTGAGTCGGATCAGTAATATCTAGCTGCTGAGTAACTTGCTCAATTTCGGCAGTCGATGGTGATTGGCCAGAGTGTTTTCTGATCCAAAAGTGCAATAAGTTTTTTTGTCTGGCAGGGGAAAGATTGGCCAAGGCTAAAATATCTAAAATCGCTGGTTCGACTTCAAGCTCAAGGCGATCTTGTTCAGCCACTTCATCAAGAATTTCAATTTGATCTTTAGCAATTTTGGAAAATTGGGCGATTGATTTTGGTATCGTCAACCATTTTGAACGAAGCAGAGGAATGACCTCATTGCGAATAAAATTTCGACTGTATTGACTGGACTGATTGCTTGGGTCATTCACCCATTCAATTTGATATTCGTTAGCGTAGGCTTGTAATTCATCGCGAGAGTGTTCTAGAAAAGGTCTGAGTAAATAACCTTCGCCAAATTCTCTAAATTTTGGAATGCCAGCCATGCCGTGAATGCCTGTTCCTCGACACAAACGAAATAAAATAGTCTCAGCCTGATCATTTGAGTGGTGAGCAAAAAGTAGCAATTGATCTTTTTTAACGCATTGTTTAAAAAAATGATAGCGAGCTTCTCTCGCGTCGGCTTCACTTGTTTTTCCCTGGCTTGCCAAATCAAGCGCTTTACTTAATAAGGGAATTTGATAGCGATTGCAGATCTTCTGACAATGAGCCTGCCAATCATCGGACTGTGACTGAAGACCATGGTTAACATGCGCGGCCAAAAGTTTGCTGATTTTCCCAGATTGCAATAACTTAAAAGCGACATGTAATAAAACAGAGGAATCCAGACCGCCACTGAGGGCGACAATTATTTGCAGAGGCTGTGGAATTTGCAGAGATTGTGGGATTTGCAGAGACTGAGGGTTGAGACTGGAATTATCAGCCACTATTTTTTCTAGATGTTCAAATAGGGCTGATTCAAGTAAGTGCATGGATTTATTTTACTTTAAATATTTATTATTTAATTCCAGTCTTCCTGAACACCAAAAGACATTAGACGCTGATAGCGTTGTTCAAGTAGTTCTTCGGTGCTTAATTTTTCGAGTTCAGCCAAATCGTTCAATAATTGGGCTTTCAGGTTTACTGCCATTGTGGGATGATCTTTGTGAGCGCCGCCTTCAGGTTCTTCAACGATAGAATTGATTAAATCCAGTTCAATCAAGCGTCTGGCTGTGATCCCCATGGCTTTAGCTGCATCAGACGCTTTGTCGGCACTTTTCCATAAGATGGACGCGCAGCCTTCCGGTGAAATAACTGAATAAGTGCTGTACTGAAGCATGTTGACTCTATCGCCCACACCGATCGCCAATGCACCGCCGGAGCCACCTTCACCAATCACCGTACAAATCACCGGTACCTTTAATTGAGACATGACTTTCAGGTTACGGGCAATTGCCTCACTCTGGCCACGCTCTTCAGCCCCCACGCCAGGATAAGCGCCAGGCGTATCAATAAAGGTGATAATAGGCCAGTTAAATTTTTCCGCCATTTCCATCAATCTGAGTGCTTTTCGATAACCTTCTGGTCGAGGCATACCAAAATTTCTGGCCACTTTTTCTTTGGTATCCCGGCCTTTTTGATGGCCTATCACCATCACTGGCTTACCACCGAGTCTAGCAGGCCCGCCGATAATGGCTAAATCATTTGCATAGGCCCTGTCGCCTGCCAGATGATCGTAGTCGGAGAAAATCAGGTTAATATAATCTTGGGTATAAGGACGTAGCGGGTGTCTGGCCAGTTGCGCCACTTGCCAGGCATCTAATTTAGAGAAAATTTGAACGGTCAACTCTTTGCTTTTAACTTGCAACCTTTCTATCTCTTCAGTGATATTAATTTCGCTATCATCTCCCATCAAGCGTAATTCTTCTATTTGAGCTTCCATTTCCGCAATTGGGCGTTCAAATTCTAAGAAATTCATAGTTTTTATTCAATCTCGTTTGTTAGGGCTTATTGATTTTCATTGATTGGCGATATTCTAACCGCTTTTAGTCGCTAAGCAAAACCAAAGTATCACTGATTAGACCATTTATACCTGATAATGCCTGATATAGTAGAAATTATGGTACCAATTCACAATCATGATAAAAATCCCATAGCGTCAGCCATTTATGTTCAAAAAATTATTGGATAAAAGCCTCTACTGGACTATATTTACTACACCTATTGATGGATAAAACTGCCCATGTCCAAGAAGCTCCGCACGCTGTTAAAAAACAACCGACGTCTTGAAGAAAAAATATTCTACGAACCAAGAACTTCAGATTGGCGTAAAGACCTGATCAGCCCAAAAGAGCTATCAGACGCATTAACCTGTTTGGCCAATAAGATAACCGCCAGTCAATCCCCGGAATTATCGGTGCTAACCTTGCTAAACGAAGTTGATTTCATCAGCGGCCGTCCTTTAGCCTCCTATGAAAAAAATGCTTTACAGGTGGTTGAAATTTTGTTCAATTATTTGCGGATTAATACCGAATACGACCAACGATTTTATCACATTCTCAACAGTTTACAGCTGGCCTTCACTAGACTGGCGTTGGACGATTTAAGTTTTTTAGATAATCAAAAACATGTCGCAGTTGTTTTTTTAGAAAAACTGGTAAACATTGGTTTTCACTTCGATGAAAATGCTGGGAAATTGACCAGTTTTTTTGTCCACGCCATTGAATTGTTGATCGCTCGCCTGGCAAGCAAAAATCAGGTATCAATCAAAACATTTTCTCTGGCCAGACGCCGCTTAGATGAGTACTTCCAAGGATTCGAAGAAAAAGTCAATCTCAATAAAACCAGACTGATTGCCGATATTGAAAAAAAATCCCGTAAAATTGAAGCCGACTTTTATACTGAACACTTGATTAAATCGAAAACCCAAGGTGATGAAATCCCGATTTTTTTACTCGACTTTTTCGAAAATCAAGTTCAGCCCGTTCTGCATAAAATCATCTTAAAGCACGGCGCTCAAAGTAAACAGTGTCAACAACTGCTAACCGATATGGACACCATCACCTGGAGCATCAGTTGTCCGTTTGGCGACCCTGACTACAAAGTCCGGTTTGAAGCGGATGTTCCACCTACCATGAAGCGAGTATTTAATAATTTTGAGGAACAGGGACTGGTCAATGAATATATGAAGGCTTTCTTTTTTGAGATAGAAGAACTACACATAAAAAAGCTAGATGGCAAACGAGTCCATCTGGACGTCATGATCAGTGCAGATATTTTTTCTGACGAAGAATACGAAGTCGATAGTTTTGATAGCTGGTCGCCACAAAATGAAACAACCTTTGAAATCCAAAGCCTGCAAGAAGGCCGTTGGTATTATCTACAAAATGAGGGTAAAAAAGTAAGAAGCCAACTGCTGATGATTAACCAACTCACCGAAGAATTATATTTCGTTAACTTGTCCGGCGAACTACTGGTGACGATAGGGTTTGACCAACAACAATATCTAGCCGACTGTTTAGAAGCCTTCATAGAAGATGAACAAATTCATTTTAGTCATGCTATCAAGTCTTTAACCAGAGAACTCACCTCAAAAATAGAAGTATTAGAATTAGAATACGATACCATTAAACAACAAGAAATCATCAATGAAAAACAGCGCCAGCAACTCGAAGAAAGAGCCAGGCTTGCCGTCATTCAGCGGCTAGAAGAAGAAAAGAAAGCCGTTGAAAAACGTAGACAAACGGCTTTAGAAGAAAAAAGAAAAGCCCACGAAGCAATGATTACTAAGGAAAGAATTGAAGCTGAAAAACGCTTTAAAGCCAAGGGATTACTTAGAAAAGTAGGCCCAGGTTCTGTGGTCGCCATCATGCTTAAAACAGGCCGTTGGACGGAAGCTTCTTTAATGCTTATTTCACGCACCACTCAACGTTATATCTTTGCAGACAAAAATGGTAATAAAATTACCGAACCAACCAAGATGGAACTGGTTGATTTAATTAATGAGCAACGCATAAAAATCATCACGGCCGATACCTCTCAGTTAGACCCATTGCAAGCATTGGTCGTAAAACGCAGAGAAAAGCTGACTCAACAGCTTTAGTGGCGAACCTGTTGAGCTTCGATAAATAATCAGCCCGTAAATAATCAAAAACTAAAGACTGACTATCTCTCTGCCGATAACCTAGCACTACCGCTAAGCTTGGATCGGACCTTCACTCATGAATCAGAAAAAAGCATTTCTATCCGTTATCACTTTAATCTTTGTTATCTCGTCTACGAAAACCATATCAGCAACAACATCAGCATCGAGCTTATTTGAACCAAACACATCCGTTTCCAGGTTAGAATACCAACAAGCGGCGGCTTATAGCCACTTAAACTGGTCATCGATCCCCAATCAACCGATCAGTATTCAAATTTTACCGGTTAAAAATTATTCTGGAATACCATTGCAATTACGTGCAGAAAAAGCCGATTACTTTAATCATGGGAAAATACCCCAGCAAGCTCAAGAGTTATTCGCCGATCTAACCAGTGCAAGCCGTTATTTTAACTCCAAAGGGGCGACTCCTGATTACCATTTTCAACTCACAATAGAAAAATATCAATTACCCTTTGACTACGCGCCCGATGATATCTGGTGGGAAGAATTAAATGCCAATGTGGACCGATGGTTTGCCACTGCTAACAATGCTAACCTCAAATTGTCGCTGCGAGTGACGAGTGCCAACAAATATATTGCCAATTGGACTCAATCGATCGAAACAACGCTTTCCTACTGCGACCTGAACCAACAAAGCCAGCCGCTCACATCCGTGCAAAACCAGCAACAAACCCTTGCCCAATACGTGCAGACCACTTCAGGTCAGGCGTTTATCGCCGCCAGTAATTACCTGATATTACAGGCTATCCTGTATATTAATCAAAAACCCAGCTTGGCCAGGGTGATTAGAAAAGAGCAAAATGAAATATTTATTCAATCGGATAGCAGCTCGTTTGTGCTGGGTGAAAAATTAGCCCTTTATCATCAGCGACAAGGCCGTGGTCAATCTGCCTTACCTGCCGGTCTGGTACAAATAATAAAAACTTACCAAAACCAGGCCATTGCATATCCAGTTAATTTAAGACTTGATCAAATAAAAGCAGGTGACTGGGTTGAAGTGGGTGAAACCTACCCTTACTTGCCTCCTAAATCAATATTTAAAGCCAAAAATCAATGCGCACAAGTGAGTGTGGCTACGGCTGAATGATGTGATGAAAGTTCCAGTTTTGTAGGGTGTATTAGAAAGTTTTTATTCTCGTAATACTTTATTCTCGTAATACTTTATTCTCGCAATACACTGAACTTAGTTTAACATTCATGTCGGATTACGGCCAAAAAAACGGCCTAATCCATTAACCTACGCTCTAAGTTTTTCTCCCCGCAAACTGGGCAATCAGTTTTCTTAGCATATTTGATTTTAGAAAAAGCTCCATCCAGACCGTCAAATAAAGTTAATTCACCCATCGCCGCCCGCCCCGCCCCAGTGATGATTTTAATCACTTCCAGCGCTTGCATGGTACCGATGATACCCACAACCGGGCCAACGATGCCGTTTTGCGCGCAGGTTTGATCAGTAAAAGAATCTTCATCATATAAACAGCGGTAGCAAGGTGACGCCTCGCCCATCATAAAAGTGGTAAGTTGGCCTTCCCAACGGATGGCCGCCCCGGAAACCAGTGGTTTGGTGTGGCTAAAACAGGCTCGATTCAACATAAACCGCGTCTCAAAATTATCACAACAATCGGCAACTGCATCGGCATTTTCGATCACTTCTTGTAATTCAGACTCATCTAATCTTTGCTTAATGGTGTTGATCTTAATAGCTGGATTAAGCGCCAACATCGTCGCCCGGGCAGATTCAACTTTGGGCTGACCTTGCGAGCTCCTTTGATGAACGATCTGTCTTTGCAAATTAGATAGCTCAACCTCATCATCGTCAATTAAAGTAATCTCACCAATCCCGGCGGTTGCTAGATACATCGCCACTGGCGAGCCTAATCCACCCAGCCCTAAAATAACCACATGGGAGTTGGTCAGTTTTTGCTGACCCTCAATATCAATTTGAGGCAGCATGATCTGACGGGAATATTTTAATAATTGCTCATCACTTAACACGGTGTGCTCCCCATAGTTATTCGATCGAGTTTGGATAAATCACAAATTGTCTCGATCTGTTCAAACCCGAATTGCTTAAATAATTTTCTAACTTTTGCGCCTTGTTCAAAACCGTGTTCAATCATTAACTTTCCAGCGGGCTGTAAATAATCCATTGCCTGCGAGATAATTTTGTTAATATCTGCCAGTCCATCGCCAGCAGAAACCAACGCGCTATCGGGTTCAAAAATCAAATCGCCCTGACTAAGGTGAGGATCGCCTGCGACCACATAAGGTGGATTAGAAACAATCAGCTCAAATTGAGATTTTTCAATATTCGAAAACCAATCACTTTGAAAAATTGTCACATTATTTAATTGATTCAATCTGGCGTTTCGCTGCGCCAGTGCAACTGCATCGGCCTGAAAATCACTGGCAATGATTTGGTCATTAACTCTTTCCGAAGCGATCGCAAGGGCTATCGCTCCAGTGCCAGTACCAAGATCCAAAACTTTTGCACTGTCAAATGGATTTAAGAATTCGAGGGCTTTTTCAACTAATAATTCTGTTTCTGGGCGAGGGATCAAAGTGGAAGAGTTAGTTTCCAGGCGCAATGTCCAGAATTCTTTTTCGCCAGTGATATAAGCAACCGGTTCACCTGAGGCTCTTCTTTGGACAGAATTTTCCAATTGATTTTTTTGCGCTTGAGTCAAAAGTTTATCTGGCCAGGTTTTTAACCAGGTAAAATCTCTTTGGAGAATATCACTCAGTAGATATCGTGCATCGACAAGTGCCTGATCACCCATTATTTTTGATTGAGCAAATTCTAAAGCCTGTTGCACATTCATAGTTATTCAACCGGCTGACAAGTCTGGAGTGAATAATTTTTAGGATGGCACAAACACATCGCGATCTTCTGATCGTAATAAGCCGCCTCATTAATAAACGCCAGATAAGTGCTCTCGCCCTGATAAAAAACATCTTCGCCATCAAAGGATTTAAAAATGGGATCGCCTTTTTCTATTTTAGGATAAGCCTTACCAATGAGATCAGGGTGAACACTTGCCGAAATATGACCTGCTTCGTCGGTTGGAAAATAGATTTTAGAATAATAACTCATAATCTCGATTTCATCGGGCAAATCTTTGAGTGAACTCATCTTATTTAATCGCTCAGAATCGTTTGACCTTGCCTGATTAAAGTTTTCGACAAAATCCAGACATGCCATCACCGCCTTTTGGGTTGTCTCAAAGCACGGATATTCAATACTAGCCTGAGGAATAGGCCCCACTTCCACCACAATTCCTTTATCCGCGATCGATTCAAGAAAATGATGATCATCCATCAGTTCAATTTCAGAAGTAATTACCACATTGGGCAACGTTTTTTTCAAAAAAGCAGCCAATTGCAAATGATAAGCATCGATCCGGGTTAGTACGATATTAGTTTGCATATTAGCGGTGCTGGTATGTAAATCAATGATAAAATCAACTCTGGCATTACCTTTTGGACCAATTTTTTGGTTGATTTTTTTAGCGAGGCGCGGCTCAAAACCAGTTAATGAATCATCTT
>JAUUYO010000309.1 GCA_030590405.1 Kangiellaceae bacterium | reverse complement strand
TAGAGCGTGCCGCCATCAAAATTTGAGCTTCATCTACCAGTGCAGCCACCTACTCGAATATTGAATTCAGTGCAGAAACGTGGAAACCGAAAATTAGATCATGCCCCGACTTATTGAGAAGTTACAAATGACTGAGCTAAACAACTGAATTAAATAAATATATCCAATCTGACTAGCGATTCAATTTCTTCACGTTTTGCAAGACTTTCGGTCTCAAGATATTGAGAGATAGACGAATTATTGGAACGTCTACCGTTTGCAGCATTGCTTTGTAAGTTTGATACTTGGCGGTTTTCTCGCGGTGTCAATGTGAACAAGCGGTTAGACTCTGACCTTTGAGTCTGGGATTGTTCTTTCTGAGACTCTTGGGGAGTTATCGTAAATAACTGGTCAAGGTTTCGGCGCTCAACTGGTTGAACTCGCGAATGATTATCTTGTTGCTGAGCAGGTAAAGGACTGGATGGATCAGCGACTAGCTCATTTCTGCCCGGCTGAACAACAAAAGGATTATTTGCCAGATTAATATTCAAACTACCTCCTTTTCTTTAAACTTGCAAAAGCCATGATGGCTCCATAACATACGACAGATCTATAAATTATAGATTATTTTTGCTGTGATTTCTTCTTCGCGACGTTGTTTCTTAGATAAACTGGTTGTAAAAACTCAGGTTTCAATAACTCACCATTTTGAAAATGTGCAAGGGCAATTGGCAGCATCATTTCGGCGTTCGGATATTTAACCTGCTCTAGATACAAACCTGCAGAATCGAGTATTGCTGAATACTGATACTCCTGCCAACCCGTACCCACTTTGATTAAGTTTGATGTCAGGCTGTTGGTTGTGCCTATTTCTGTCAATAATAACGGATTAAGTTCGATTTTTTCGGCAGCGATCACTTGCTGCGAATGAATTTCAGTTGGGACTCCCTGCTCTCCTCGCTTAAAACCTGCAAAATAAACCTCTTGCATTCGAGCGTCAATAGATGAAAGACAAATCAATGCATCGCTTTGATAAAAGGCTTCAGCGGCTAATATCTGCAAAGATGAAACACCAATGCAAGGTAATTTAGCGGCGTAAGCTAATCCTTGCGCCACTGAAATAGCAATACGCAAACCGGTAAAAGCGCCCGGACCAACACAACAGGCAATCGCGTCTAAATCGCTGAGTGAAATATCGGCCTGGGTTAGGGTAGAATCGACCATTGGCAGCAATAATTCGGCGTGCTTTCGTGGCGCAAGTTCAAATCGACTCACGATTTCCCCATCATTTTGTAACGCCACCGAACAAGCTTCGGTGGAGGAATCGATTGCAAGGATCCTGGTCATGATTACTTTACCTTTTTAGTGTCCAATGAAATGTTCTCTGAAAGATACTCAGATAGAAATTGAGTCACAACAGTTTCATCTCTGGTTCTTTTCATATCAGGCAGGCTGTTAATAAACATCCCTCCATAATCTTTACCAACCAGCCTGGGGTCACAAATACAAACCACGCCCTTATCACTGACACTCCGAATTAACCGGCCAACGCCTTGTTTTAAACTGAGTACTGCATCGGGGATCTGTAATTCATAAAAAGGGTTGCCTTTTTGCTGCCTGCAGCGAGTAATCTTGGCGTTAAGTACCGGATCATCCGGCGGTGCAAAAGGTAACTTATCGATCACTACCAATGACAGGTTATGTCCGCTGACATCCACGCCTTCCCAAAAACTACCAGTGGCAATTAAGACTGAATGTTGTTCTTCAACAAATCGCTGTAGTAATTCTTCTTTACTGGCCTCGCCTTGCACCAGACAATTAAACACATCATATTCTCTTAGCTTTTCGGCGGCAATGTTAAGTGCCCGGTGGCTAGTGAATAATAAAAAAGCCCGGCCATGGGTGGTTTGCAGCAAAGGCAAACAAGCATCAATCACCGCATTGGTATGTTGACGATGACTTGGCGATGGCAAATTTCGAGGCACATACAAATAAGCCTGCTGCTGATAGTCAAAGGAAGAAGGTAGATGTTTTTGTACCACGCCTTGCCAACCTAGCTCGTTGATATAATGGTCGAAACTATCATTGACCGTTAAGGTCGCTGAGGTCATTACCCAGCTTGAACTGGCATAACGCTGGCGACTTGCCTGAAAGAGTTCATCCACATCCAACGGTGTAGTATTCAGTCTGAAACCGCCACGGTTGGTTTCAAACCAGTTGATCCGGCCTTGCTGGTTATTTGTATCCGCACTGAATTCTTCTACCGTATGTTTAAATTCTAACAATCGCTCAAAACAAGATTCGAGCACTTTAGTTCGGGTTGAATTGATTTTAACAACATCAATTAACTTATTGATTTTAAGCAATAAATCATCTAAAGATTGTTGCCGATTATGATTTGAGCGCCACTCTTCTTTAATGTCATAGTCCGGCAGGACCATACGAAATTCTTTAACCTGTTTGGCCAGCCTCTCTGAGTCCAACAATAGATCGCGACTGTCAGTCACCTGAGTGCGATATTCCAGCTCAACCTCCTTACATAATTCATTGATCTGTCGACTGGTTAATGAGTTACCATAAAAGTGATAAGCGGTTTTACTTAAATGATGAGCTTCATCAATGATAAAGATATCAGTATCTGGCAGCAGCTCGCCAAAACCATCTTCTTTGAGCACCAAATCAGCTAATAATAAATGATGGTTAACCACCAACACTTTGGCTTTTCTGGCCCGCTCCCTTGCGGCGGATAAATAACATTCATCGATAAAAGGACAATCCTGGCTTAAACAATTTTCTGCGGTGCTGGTCACCAGAGGAATAACCGAAGATTTTTCAGGCAGCACCGACAAGTCACCTAAATCACCGCTCAAGGTTTTATCCCGCCAACGGTTAACCATGCCTAAATGCTTAACCGCTTTGGGATCCGGTAGTCGACCGGATGCCAGGGTATTTTCTAACCGATATAAACACAGATAATTATTACGGCCTTTTAATAAGGCGATTTTGGGGTTAAGTTGTAAAATCTTTAAAATAGTGGGTAGATCTCGTTTGAACAGCTGATCCTGAAGGTTTTTAGTTCCAGTTGAAACGACCAGCTGTTTTTCTGATAACAAGGCAGGTAAAAGGTAAGCAAAGGTTTTTCCAACCCCTGTCCCCGCCTCAATCACTAAATTAGTCTGACTCTGGATCGCTTCATTTA
>JAUUYO010000030.1 GCA_030590405.1 Kangiellaceae bacterium | reverse complement strand
TGTTTTCAATGTTCGCTTTTCCTAGCGCTCCAACCCATACAGGACCAGACTCATCAACCATTGCGATACCAACCGCAGGAACTTCGTTTTCCTCTATTAATCTGGCTATAGCAGCTTTTAGCTCTTCTATTGTGCCTGGTTTTGATTCGGAAACTTCCACCTCAAGTATAGTATCGGTTTGTTCCTCTGCGATTGCCGTTGTCAGGAGTAGGCTCAGCAAAAAGGCTGACATCAGTTTTAAAAATGGTATTTTTGTTTGCATATTCATTCTCTTTTATCGGCTGTAAATAATAATTCGGGAATATTAGGATTGGCACTTTCTTGCTGACTAAATTCTATTTGTTGGGTTTTTCTTGATTGGCAGATGTTGAAGCACTAAAAAAGCAGCTAGTAATCAAAAATTAAAATGCTTAGCAAAGAGGTTCTATTATTGATTACTCGTTTCAAAACTATTTTATATATTTCCATGGTTATTGTCCTTATTATTGGAAAATCGTATTTTTCAGCAGATCGTAAATTACGTATGTGGCAGATACTCTACATATGATTCAAGCTGCTGTCAATTATGGTACGAAGCGAACATTCTTGTTACGAGCTTCTAATTTCCGCAAATGGTGCCAGCCGTGATGAATAAATTTAGCTTTTTAAGTTTGTTTATGTCCGTTAAATAAGAAAATAACAAAACCCGCTAATCAAGCCAACTCCAATCAGGTTCAAAGCAAAGCCATGCCATTTCCTGAATCGTCATTTTATCGCTACCATAAACAATTAAGCCGTCATTGGTGAACCATTCCTAAAGGTCGCAAAATGGCCGTAAGTAGAAACCGAATCAAAAAATAAAGTCTAACTAGAGCCGGGTTATCTCTTAAGTTATTTAGTTTTATAAAAGTAGACTAGTCAGCCAAAATAAGTTCAACCACTTCTTTTTTTGCGGCATATACCGCCGCTCCAGGACTTCCTTACGCACCCTATAATCCGGGTCGTCGACTCTGTCCTGAAGGAGCGGGCCGGAAAGTTCTTCGTACCCTCCAAATTTAACCACAAAATAGACAGAGAATCTTCGCACCCACGGATCCGGATGGTGTTTAGCCGCCCATGCAAGCAACTCGACCGTTTCACGGCCCTGCCCCGGCAACCAAGCCAATGTGTATGGAATACGAGTCGTTGTTCCTTTTTCAGCGGACGTAATCAATGCTTCAGAAAGCGCATTTTGAATGTCGGGAAGGTGTTCCTCTACATCTAGCCAAAGCTGGCGTTTTTTTTCTGCGAAGCCAGTCTCTTCATTATGAGAAAACTTAATATTTACAGCGGCAAAAGCCGACGCCACTTTCACCCGTTGCGCTTTCTCTGGATGCGCAAACAATCGCAAAAGTACGTCGAGCGATTCACCATCCAGAATCACGTTGAAGACCAACGCTTCTTCTTTGGAGAAATCTGCCGTCAGTTTCGCAAATTTAGATGTGGCAAGATCTGATTCGTCAAGATGTCCGCCGCCTATTTCAGGTTCCGTCGGTAGGGATGTTGGATCGGAATGCTTCATTTCAGCTGCGTACCGTTCGATAAACGCTGGCGGGTCGGCAAAAACCACTGGACGCGCATTCAATCCAGCCAATGCATGGACGAGAAAAACGACGACGACCATTGCGACAACGGCCGTTGCAATGATTAAATTTTTAAATCTAAAACTGATGTTCATAATTTTGTCCTTATGTGAAATAAACAGGAGCCTAAGTAAATCAAGTTCGTATGTAGTTTGAGTATTTATGCATATCTTTGGGAGATTGCCACGCTGCGCTCGCAATGACATTGCAACTTTAGAATTCTACTGAGTTAAATACAGAAGTACGCTTTGAAATTTAAGTGAGTCGAAATGAAATTACATGACTTTCTGCTGACTTCTAGCTGATTTTTGACTGATTCCATGCCGAGCATTATCTTTAGGCCTGTTCGCTACCATCTGAATTCATCATCCAAATTACATCATAGTTGACTGGTCACACTGTCGTGATTGTTGCCGATGAACAATTGCTTTCTGAGTGACGTCGTCTTGGAGTCTTTGGGTCTAAGTTGAGTACAAGGTTTTCCTTTATAGAATATTAATAGTCTCCCTTTTTAAAGAGGCGTTTTTTTCGATAGAACCAATAACTAATGAGATGAAGTTAAGGACATAATAAATCTTAATGAGAGATAAAATGTTCGATACTTTGTTTAAGCGGCCTTAACTGATTGAAAAAGATTAATTAAACATGTTCTAATTGGCGCCCTATAAGGGGTTTATTAGAAGTACAGTTGATTAAAAGAATTTCTGCCGCAAAGTGGCTTCGTTCAACAAGAAATTGCAAAATATTCAGGCAGAAAAAAAGCCTGATTTTTTGAATTGAGCGTTATACATCTTCCTGAATATGGCGGGACTCAACTGTCTCATTTGTAAGTGGAAAAAACTCGTTGGATCGTTAACTTTTAACACGTCATGATACAAGTATCAAAGGGGTCAAAATGCGTATCTTCAAACAGAAAATTTCTCGGTTGTGTGTGCATCTCGCTGTGGCATTACTCGCCACCTTGTTCGCGCAGCAATCGGTCTGGGGCAGCACTCTCTATGCGCTCTGGAAGGCAAACGACAGTTCGAACCGAATCTATTCCAGTGCCTCCAGCGACGGCAGCACTTGGCCCAATGGCCAGACGATCAACAGTGTCGACAGCACCTCCGCTGCACCCAGTGTAGCTTTATTCAGAGGGAAGTTATACGCGGTCTGGAAGGCAAATGACAGTTCGAACAGCATCTATTACAGTGCCTCCAGTGACGGTAAAACCTGGCCCGTCGGCCAAAAGATCAACGGTGTCGACAGCACTTCGGCTGCGCCGGCTGTCGTCGCGTATGGCGACAAGCTATATGTGGTCTGGAAGGCGAACGACATTTCTAACAGCATCTATTACAGTGCCTCCGGCGACGGTAGCACCTGGCCCAATGGCCAGACGATCAACGATGCCGCCAGCACCTCGGCTACGCCCGCAGCCTCCGTCTACAACGACAAGCTATATGTGGTCTGGAAGGCGAGCGACAATTCTAACAGCATCTATTACAGTGCCTCCGGCGACGGTAGCACCTGGCCCAATGGCCAGGCGATCAACAGTGCCGACAGCACTTCGGCTGCGCCCGCGGCCACCGCCTACAAAGGTAACCTGTACGTGGTCTGGAAGGCGAACGACAATTCTAACAGCATTTATTACAGTGCCTCCGGCGACGGTAAAACCTGGCCCAACGGCCAAAGGATCAACGATGTCGATAGCACTTCGGCTGCGCCCGCAGTCGCCTCCAACAACGGTAACCTGTACGTGGTCTGGAAGGCGAACGACATTTCTAACAGCATCTATTACAGCGCCTCCAGCGACGGTAAAACCTGGCCCAACGGCCAAAGGATCAACGATGCCGATAGCACTTCGGCTGCGCCGGCATTGGCAGCAGCCGAGTATTCTTTCACTGGAACTTACACTTGCGACTACGATGGTTATGAGTGCTGGAACCCTGACGAAGAAGGCAAGGCAGGGGTTAAACTCTACCGCACGCAGGATTCATGGGAGCTCATTCTTAGTCCAAAAGAGGAGGTACGACTCAATATTACATGCACTGCTGATCACATCAAGAGCGTTAATTTAGACAAGGATAATCATGTTAAATGTAACAAATATAAAGACGACAATAGAAACTGGCATTTCGATTGCACGAACAGTAGTGATGATACCAACCATCACCTAAACGTTAAGAGTTTTCACTGTGGACCAAACCATACTCAAGGTGGTGACAACACCGGTGGTGATTACGATGATCCTGGGGAAAACGGAGAGTAACGACTTTAAAGAGTAAAGGGGTCAAGCCGATTTTAAAATAGCTAATGAATGGCAGTTGGGGGTTAGAGTCAATATGAACGGATGTCCCCAATTGGCCGTTTCTATACTTAAGTGCAATAACACTGAATGGCAAGCCTGTTGAAATGCTGTGGGGACAGAAATGCTGTGGGGACACGTCTTTTATTGCTCTATAATTCTTGTTGTGATTGCGTATCTTATGGCTAAACCAATACGAATAGAATATCCGGGTGCGATATATCATATTACTTCACGCGTAAACGCGCAGCAGACGATATTTGAGACTAAAGCTGAACGTTATCACTTTCTTTCTATCATGGAGCTTGACCACGTCAAATCTCGGTGGAACGCCAATAGATACGCTTAATTCAGCTAAGCTGAAAAATTTGACTAAAAAAAATAAGCTCCTGAGGTTCGAATATTCCTTCTGTACAATATTTGTCAGTTATTTTTCTGGCCAGTCAGTTATTTTTCTGGCCAGTCACCTAAACCCAATAAACACTCTTAGTCATCACCTTGGCCATTCCCCGCATCGCCAATTTAACTGGTGCTGGTAATTCCGCCCCACCCGCCTCAATCGCCACTGTGGCGTGATGTAGCTCATCCTCTTTCATTTGCTCAATCACCGCTTTACTTTTTTTATCATTATCAGGCAATTCATCCAGATGACTTTGTAAATGGCGAACCACCTGATGCTCGGTTTCTGCGACAAAACCTAAACTCCATTTATCGCCTAAAAGCCCGGCAATCGCGCCAATGGAAAAAGAGCTGGCATACCAGAGTGGATTTAAAAAACTGGTGCGGCTATCGAGTTCCTTCAATCGATCAGCACACCATTGCAGATGGTCATTTTCTTCCGCAGCGGCCTGTTCCATTTTTTCCCTGACTTCTGGCAATTTGGCGGTTAATGCCTGCCCTTGATAGAGCGCCTGCGCACAAACCTCGCCGCAGTGATTAATTCGCATCAACCCCGCCGAGCGACGCTTTTGTTGGCTGTCAAAATTCGTCCTATCAGGTTCGCTCTCTTCAATCTTTTGAGAAGGATTTTTCCGGCTGGTCACCTGATAGCCGCCAAACAAGGTTCGCAATGCGTTATCGGCAACACCCAGGCATTTATCGATTGGAGTTAGTTGTCGCATATTCTTCTCTTTTCTCAGTCATTTTCATCAGGCTGTTGGATGATTTATCACTGATAATGGGCTATTATCGGTGCCTTGATGATTTACAGCAATTTTTGATGCTTTAAGTTTATACTCATGATACCTCAAAATACAGGTTTCAGAACTCAAAGAATATATTACGGAAGACAAGAATGAGCGGAAAGACCGAATTTAATGATCTGCGTCTATTGATCAAATCAAAAAACCCGATTATTACCATTGAAACCCACGAAGAACAACGAGCCATCGAGCTGATCACTCAACTGGCAATCCATTTTAATAAGCCGATTTTTGGCTGGGACAGAGTTGATGGGATTAAACGTGTCGATCTTGCCCATGATTTGGCAGAAATAGAAGACAGCAAAGATCCCCTCGACGCCCTTAAACACATTAAATCGGTGCAAAGACCAGCGATTTTTATCTTATGTGATTTTCATCCCTATTTTGAGAATGAACCCAAAATTATCCGATTGGTAAAAGAGATCGCGCTTGAGCATCATAATAAAAGTCATACCCTTATTTTTGTTTCCCACCAGATCGATTTACCGGCAGAGGTCAAACGATTTTCAGCCAAGTTTCAACTGGCTCTGCCAAATGAAATACAACTCGAAAAACTAGTCCGCGAAGAAGCTCAAATCTGGTCGAAAGCGCATCACGGACAAAAAGTCAAAACCGACGCCGCCACCCTCAAGCAATTGGTTAGAAACTTGCGAGGCATGACTTATGCCGACTCAAGAACCTTAATCAGAAATGTGATCAGCGATGGTGCCATTACCGAAGAAGAGTTACCCCAAGTCAATAAAGCCAAATTTGAATTATTGGATATGGATGGTGTTTTAAGCTTTGAGTATGAAACCTCTAAATTTTCCGAAGTCGGCGGCCTGAACAATCTTAAAAATTGGCTGAAACAGCGCAAGGCGGTGTTTCTCGATCGCGACATTCCCATCGATCCACCCAAAGGGTTGATGCTACTTGGCATTCAAGGTGGCGGTAAAAGTCTTGCTGCTAAGGCAGTTGCAGGTATGTGGGGACTCGCTTTACTGAGGCTGGATTTCGGCACGCTGTATAATAAATATCACGGCGAAACCGAAAAGAATTTACGTGAATCACTCAAAATGGCAGAGCTGATGTCACCTTGTGTTTTATGGCTCGATGAAATTGAAAAGGGCCTGTCCAGCGGTGAAAGTGACGGCGGAACTTCACAAAGACTTTTAGCGACCTTGCTAACATGGATGGCTGAAAATACCCATCAGGTATTTATTGTTGCCACCGCCAATGACATCAGTAAACTACCACCAGAATTAATGCGTAAAGGACGACTTGATGAAATCTTTTTTGTCGACTTGCCTGATCATCAATCGAGGCAAGATATTTTCAAAATTCATCTCATTCGAAGAAAACAAAAAACAGAACAATTTGATTTATCGGCACTCGCCGATGCCAGTGATGGTTTTACTGGCTCCGAGATTGAACAGGCGGTCGTGTCGGCACTTTATCGCGCTTATGGCGGAGGAAGCCCAATGACCACCATCTCCATGACAGAAACCATCAAGCAAACAAGACCGATATCGGTGGTGATGGCAGAAAAAGTGCAAGCTCTCAGGGACTGGGCGAAAGATCGAACAGTGTTGGCAAATTAACTGCCAAGATAAAAAATCTTTTAATCAATCTCGCCTTTTTCCCGTTTTATATTTAACATATCAGAATGTATTTGCGATGAATCCACGCCTTTATCGCTCAAGGCCCGATAAACCGCCATGACCATAGCTTCCGAACCGCTGACATAAAAATCTTTTTCAATGAGTTTTTTATTATAACGTTCGATAGCCACTTCATGAGGAAATCCCACCGCGCCATCCCAGATTTCATCGTCACCGGAAATTACGGGGGTATAACGAAAGTTGTTATAGCTATTTTGCCATTCATTGATCAAGTCGTGATGATAAAGATCGCTCATCACCTGCGCGCCTAAAAATAATTCAATCGGTCTTTCACATTGTTGCGCAAAGGCACTTTCTATCATGCTTTTCATCGGTGAAAAACCTGTGCCGCCAGCAATAATCACTAAACCTCGTTGGCTATCGATTAAGTAACAGCTACCAAAAGCGCCTTCAACTTTAACTTCTGGCGCTTGTTTAAATAGTTTGATCATATCGTCGGCAAGAGAGTACTGTTTGACCAATCGAATATGCAGCTCCAGAAAAGTTTTTTCCTCTGGCGCGCTGGCGATGGAAAGTGGTACTCGCTTGCCATCTGGCATGTGCAATACAATATACTGGCCCCCTTTAAAATCAAACAGGCGAAGATCATCAGGTACGATTCGAATGCGATAAATCTGATCGTTGAGTTGGCTCACATCTTGGGTTTTACAGTTATAAACGGTCATATCCCTAATTCATCCCAGATCATATCGATCTTTTGTTTTACCTCGGCATCACGCTCAATCGCATGCCCCCACTCTCTTGTCGTTTCGCCCGGCCATTTATTAGTCGCGTCAATGCCCATTTTAGAACCTAATCCCGACACTGGCGAAGCAAAATCTAAATAGTCAATCGGGGTATTATCGATCAAGGTCGTGTCTCGGCTGGGATCGACGCGAGTGGTTAACGCCCAGATCACATCATTCCAGTCCCGCGCATTCACATCATCATCGGTAACAATCACAAACTTAGTATACATAAATTGGCGCAAAAAGCTCCAAACCCCCATCATAATCCGTTTGGCATGACCGGGGTATTGCTTTTTAATCGTCACAATTGCCATGCGGTAAGAACAGCCTTCAGGCGGCAGGTAAAAATCCACAATCTCTGGATATTGTTTTTGCAATAATGGAATAAAGACTTCATTCAAGGCGACTCCCAGAACAGCAGGTTCATCTGGTGGGCGACCGGTATAGGTGGAATGATAAATTGGTTTTTTTCGATGGGTGATTTTTTCGATGGTAAAAACCGGAAATGATTCGACCTCATTATAATAACCAGTATGGTCGCCATAGGGACCTTCATCGGCCATCTCATCCGGATAAATAAAACCTTCCAGAATAAATTCAGCAGTTGCTGGAACTTGCAAGTTATTACTCAAACAATCGGCCACCCGAGTTTTCTCACCGCGCAATAAACCGGCAAACGCATACTCCGATAATGCGTCAGGAATAGGCGTGACAGCGGCCAAAATAGTGGCAGGATCCGCGCCTAATGCCACGCTAACTGGAAAGGGTTCACCCGGATGTTGCAACTGCCAGTCCTTAAAATCCAGCGCCCCACCGCGGTGGGATAACCAGCGCATAATAACTTTGTTTTTAGCGATCACTTGTTGCCGATAAATCCCAAGATTTTGGCGTTTTTTTTCAGGGCCTTTAGTGATCACCAGTCCCCAGGTGTTCAAGGGAGCTACATGACCGGGCCAACAAGTCTGAATGGGAAGCTTGGCTAAATCCACCTGATTTTTTTCGATGATCACCTCTTGGCAAGCTGGCTTTTTGATTTCTTTGCAGGCCATATTCAGCACCTTTTTAAACAGCGGCGCTTTATCCCAGGCGTCTTTCAAGCCTGCTGGCGGTTCAGGCTCTTTTAAAAAAGCTAATAACTTTCCGACTTCTCGCAATTGACTAACGTCATCGCAACCCATTGCTGCTGCGACTCGCCGGGCAGAGCCAAATAAATTGGTGAGCACTGGCGTATCAAAACCGACCGGATTTTCAAACAATAGCGCCGGACCATCGGCTTTTAAAACCCGATCGGAAATTTCAGTCATTTCCAGATCCGGATCAACAGGGTATTGAATACGTTTAAGATCGCCCTGTAATTCAAGGTAATCAAGAAATTCACGGAGATCTTTGTATTTAACTGAAGGGTTTAGCATAGATGGCGACTTACCAAAATAAAAAAGCAAAATCCAGATACTTACTAGGAGCGTTTTTGCCTAAAGCACTTACTGTTGGTAACCGCTCCTACGAGTGTATTATTTTCTGTATTCTATGTGTTGAATCCGATTAATTCTTACCGCGTTGCTTCATTGAACTAAAAAACTCATCATTGGTTTTTGTCATGGCAAGTTTATCAATCAAAAATTCCATCGCTTCAGTTTCTTGCATCGGGTGCAGAATTTTTCTTAAGATCCACATTTTTTGTAGCTCTTCAGGAGTGGTGAGTAAATCTTCTTTACGAGTACCACTGCGATTAAAGTTGATCGCGGGAAAGACTCGTTTTTCGGCAATTTTTCGGTCGAGATGCAACTCTAAATTACCGGTACCTTTAAACTCTTCATAGATCACTTCATCCATTTTTGAGCCGGTATCAACCAATGCGGTTGCAATAATGGTCAGGCTTCCGCCTTCTTCAATATTTCGCGCTGCGCCAAAAAAACGCTTTGGTCTTTGCAGGGCATTGGCATCCACACCACCAGTCAAAACTTTACCGGATGATGGGATCACGGTGTTATACGCTCTGGCTAAACGTGTGATCGAATCCAGTAAGATGATCACATCTTTTTTGTGTTCCACTAATCGTTTGGCTTTTTCAATCACCATTTCTGCCACCTGAACGTGACGACTAGCCGGTTCATCAAAAGTCGATGCCACCACTTCGCCGCGCACCGAGCGTTCCATTTCAGTCACTTCTTCTGGGCGTTCATCAATCAATAAAACTATCAGCAAACAATCAGGGTGATTAGCAGCAATTGACTGAGCAATGTTTTGCATCATCATGGTTTTACCAGCTTTAGGCGGAGAAACCAGTAATCCCCGTTGGCCTTTACCAATCGGCGAGGCTAAGTCGATAATTCGCGCAGTAATGTCTTCACTCGAACCATTGCCCCGCTCCATCACCATTCTTTCATCGGGATGTAGTGGCGTCAGGTTTTCAAATAATATTTTGTTACGCGCATTTTCTGGACTATCGAAATTAATTTCGCGAATTTTTAGCAGTGCAAAATACCGCTCGCCGTGCTTGGGGGGACGAATTTTTCCAGAAATGGTATCACCGGTACGCAAGCTAAATCGTCTGATTTGGCTAGGAGAGACGTAAATATCATCTGGTCCTGCTAAATAAGAAGAGTTGGCATTTCGTAAAAAACCAAATCCATCGGGGAGAATTTCTAATACCCCGTCGCCAAAAATATCTTCACCGCTTTTGGCATGACCTTTCAATATAGCAAAAATAATGTCTTGCTTGCGCATTCGAGCGACATCATCTAATCCGGCATCTTTGGCCATTTGAGCGAGTTTGGTAACGGAGAGTAATTTAATTTCTGATAGGTTCATAGAGGGATACTTGTAGGTTAGAGTAGTTGTTGAGTACTGTTATTAAATACTGTTATTAAATACTGTTTTTGTTAATTTAGAATGTTAGTTGATTCGAATAAGAGAGTCTTTCAATCAGGTTTGAACAGATAATGTCAAATGTATTGATCCAGAATAGTTCAGATTTACCTATTTAGGTTATTTAAGTCAAAAATGCTTGTGTATTAATCTCTGGATTATTTGCTGGTTTATTTTTGTTTCTTAGCGCTACCGGATAACCTATTTTAAACTAACTGCTTTAAACGGCTTACTTTTAAATGATTGGCTTGTTTATGTTTTCTTATTTAAGAATACTTATTTAAAACATCATTTTTAAAACATCATTTAAAATTTAATAACCGTTTTCTAATAATCGCTTTTTAACAATTATTAAGGAATTTTATTCAGGTCGGGAGGCAGCTCGAAATAAGCAATTGAATGAAAAATAGCACTAATTTAAAATATTGTCCAGTTTTTCGCCATTTTCCAGGAAAAAATTGAGTGAAAATAGATGATTATTAATGGATCCCCTTGAAATATGGGGGTAGCGAGGCAAGGATTGACCCGTCATTTAACCGGGTCAAACGAATAATAACTGGCGAAAGTCTAAATATTACTGTCAATAAACGCCGCTAGCTGAGACTTACTCACTGCACCGACTTGTTGCGCTTCGACGCTGCCATTTTTAACCAGAATTAAAGTGGGAATGCCACGAACGCCATACTGTGGAGCCGTTGCCTGATTTTCATCAATGTTCAATTTGGCGACTTTTATTTTACCAGCATACTCTGTAGCAAGCTCATCCAGAATGGGCGCGATCATTTTACAAGGCCCACACCATTCTGCCCAAAAATCGACTAAAACAGGAATATCCGACTTTAAAACTTCCGCTTCAAAACTATCATCAGTTAAATGAATAACTTGCTCGCTCATTATATTGTCTCTCCGATCAATGAAAATGTTTGGTAACGTGATGAAACGTCACTCTTTTGCTGTAAATGGTTCAATTTTACTTGCCAGGCAAGCCCCTGTTAAAAATCCAGAAGCTTGTCATAGTTTCGGTATAGTCACTTTAATGCTACTATTTGTTTTTCTTCACAAAGCTTGCCTATTTTGCCGCTTGCATGCACAAGTTGCAACCCGATAAGGCAAAAAGTCTTGTATTTTAATAACAAATCGATGCGTCAAACTGACAGCGCCGCTTAAGGTAGATAACCACATATGGTCACCCATTTATCACAGACTAAGTTTGAGTCCATGGGGTTACACCCTAACTTACTAAAATCGTTGAAAAAACTCAATTACGAATACGCGACTCCGATCCAGGCCGAGGCTATTCCGCTGTTACTTAACTCTCAAGATGTTGCCGGACAAGCACAAACCGGCACCGGTAAAACTAACGCTTTCCTGTTAGCGGTATTAAATGAGTTATTGATGTTGCCAGAAGTTGAAGGACGTCGCCCCAATGAGCCTAGAGCCTTTATTATCGCCCCCACTCGTGAGCTGGTGATTCAAATCTATGAAGATGCCAAAACTCTTGCAGAGTTTACTAATCTAAAAGTCGAAGTTGCTTTTGGCGGCGCGGATTATGTGAAGCAAAAAGAAGCGATTGCTGCCGGGGTTGATATTTTGATCGGCACCACCGGTCGCTTATTAGATTATTTTAAGCAAGGCATATATAATTTTTATGCCCTTGATTGTGTGGTGTTAGATGAAGCTGATCGCATGTTTGACTTAGGCTTTATTGACGATATTCGTTATTTCTTTAAGCGAATGCCCAAACCTGACGAACGGCTCAACATGTTGTTTTCAGCGACTTTATCCAATCGGGTGAAAGAGCTTGCCTATGAACATATGAATTCACCTCAGCATATTCATGTTGAACCGGATGAAGTCACCGCCGGTCAAATTGAGGAAATCCTTTATTATCCGAGCAATACCGAAAAGCTGGCGTTACTGATCGGCCTTATGCAGCAGCAGCAGCCCAGCAAATCGATTGTTTTTGCCAATACCAAGCGCCAGGCAGAACAAGTTTGGCTATGCTTAAAAAGTAACGGCTTTAACGCCGGATTATTAACTGGCGATGTCCAGCAGAAAAAGAGAATGAGATTGCTGGATGAATTAAAATCTGGACAAATAGAAATTCTGATCGCCACCGATGTCGCCGCCAGAGGTTTACACATTGATGCGGTAAGTCATGTGTTTAATTTCGATTTGCCGGATGAAGCGGAAGATTATGTACATCGGATCGGTAGAACCGCCCGCGCAGGGGCCAGCGGCGTAGCAATTTCCTTTGCTTGTGAAGACAACGCGTTTAATTTACCAGCCATTGAAACTTATATTGACCATGCGATCCCGACCGCCGAGGTGAATGCCGAGCTATTGCCCAAGATAACCATGCCGGAAAAAAATCATCGCCATCAAGGGCGACCTGGCAAGCGGCCCAATCAACGCCACAACAGCCGTCCACGCCGATAGTTTTTACCGTGATATGATTTTACCGTGATATGATTTTGCCATGATATAATTTTGCCATGATAATGGAAAAGCCCCAACCACTCGCCCAGCAAGTACTCGAAGCCGAAGGATTAAGATGCCCAGAGCCGGTGATGATGATCCGCAAATCAATCCGGGCAATGAGTTCTGGCGAGGTGCTCAAAGTCATCGCCGATGATCCTTCGACAAAACGGGATATTCCAACCTTTTGTGAATTTATGGAGCATCAATTAATTAAAAAGGAAATTGACCAAATACCTTATCAGTTTTGGATCCAGAAGGGCTAACAGTGAATTCAAGCCACAGCATTTTAAACTCTCTGGCAGATTTTTCTTCGAATGAGGACAAGCTGCCACCAGTGGAACAATGGAACCCTGAATTTTGTGGTGAGATTGATATATTGATCAAAGCCAATGGTGACTGGCTCCACAACGGCTCGCCGATTAGTCGAAAACGGTTATCGATATTTTTTTCTCGTGTGCTGATAAAACAGGATGATCAATATTTCTTAATTACACCGGTTGAAAAACTGGCCATCCAGGTGGAATGGCAACCATTTGTGATCGTTGATTTTGAGATTTATCGAGAATCTGGTCAGGATTGTTATTTGATGTTAGATAATTGCAATAACAAGATCCGTCTAAACCATCCTCAGCAACTCCAATTTTCACTCTTTGACAGGCAATCTTTGCCTATCATAAATGTCAGACGAAATTTATATGCTTCCTTTAGCCGCAGCTGCTATTACCATTTGATTGAGCAGGCTACAATGGTTAAACATCAACAACAAGAAAAGCTTCAGATCTCCTCTGCCGGGATCGATTTTTGTTTAGGCACGGTAGAGATATGAAAATTGTTTTTAACAAGATCCCGAAACTGGCACAATACTTTTACCTGAGCGGCTTTATCGTTATTTTGATCGCCTTAGTAAATTATTTTGTGGACACACCTTTTATCAACACTTTATTGATGCAACAACTTTTTATTGCTGGCGCAATTATTGTAGCGATAGGTTCGGTTATCAATACGCTGTTTCAGTTTGGCAAAAAAAATAGCTAACCGGGGAAAGGCGCTTTTCGGTAGAGTTTTTTATCGATGATATTGGTATAAAAATTAACTCTATTTTTTGCCACGGCTAATACTTCAACATTAAGTTGAGACTCCATCGTAATAACGGCTTTAACTGAAACTCGATTGATATGTTTAGCCACAGGGCTTTGATTGAGCGACGCTAATTTGAACCAGGCATAAGATTCAACGGTGTTTTTCTGAACGCCTAACCCCTCGTGGAACATCAACGCCAGATTATATTGAGCAGCAGCATGACCTCTGATACCGGATTTAAAATAGTATTCTGCTGATTTTTTGAGGTCAAGCCTGAAACTACTACCTTTAGGTGGCTGATAATAGAAATTCCCCAAAACAAATAATGCCGCAGGATCGCCCAATTCAGCTTGATGCTTTAATCGAGCCCAGTCAGATAAATAGATGTTATTCTGGCTACCAAATTCTTTATTACTCGCCGCATTTGCATAAAGGCAAAAAAGCGAAAAGAAGATTATAAATATTTGGCTTCCGATACAACCATTACGAAGCAAAAAAAATTCCTATTAAATTCAGTGCCTGTACCGATTGATTATTGAGCAATAACTTGATATTGGTCTATGACCTGACAAAATTCACTATCAAACAAGCAATCACTCATAAATACAGACTTTGAGTAGTGCATAATAACTTATTAAAGCGCCACACCACAAATGATGCGCTAGCCGACTCCAACATTGGTGCATCTGGGACTGCTCAATAAGTATATGTGAAAATTAAGCCAAAAAATGTGATTTCTGAGCACAAAAACTGTGTAATAATTACATTAGTTGGATCTGGATTAATCCAGCTTAATAAAATAAGTCGCTATATCGGGGAATAAACATGCTTGAGCTTTCAAATTTCGATTTATTCAATTACCTTGAAAAGGGAGAAATCGAGAATATTCTTTCACATGTCCACTCTCGAAGTTTTCATAAAAAGACTCAGATTATCACCGAAAGCGATGACTCTCATAGCCTGTATTTCTTACTGGAAGGCCAGGTCAAAGTTTATTTAAATGATAGCACTGGAAAGGAAATCATTATAAATACCCATAAAGCCGGTGAGTTTTTTGGCGAATTAGGTCTGATCAAATCCATTCCACGAACGGCCTCAGTAGTCACAGTGACTGATTGTAAAATTGGTATTATGCAGGAATTGGATTTCAAGCATTGTTTATCTTCATTTCCGGCCTTTTCCATCGCGCTGATAGAAAACCTCTCCACTCGACTAATCGATGCGACAGAAACTATTCGTCAACTGGGATTAATGGATGTTTATCAACGCATTGCGGTGACATTTTTGAGTTTATCGGTAGAAAAAGGTGATGTGAGGGTGATCCCAGAAAAACTGACTCAGCAAAACATCGCCAATCGAGTTGGCGCTTCGAGAGAAATGGTCGCCAGGATCTTAAAAGATTTGCGATCTGGTGGTTATATCACTCAGGATTCAGATGGCATTACCATTCATAAAACCTTGCCTCATTCATGGTAACGGCCCTCCCAGATAACAGCCAATCACACCTAATTTAGATGGCTACCGGTATCGGCTCCTGAGCAGCGCCCACCTGATATTCGTTTAACATCTGCTGCGCTTGATTCAGGCAAAAGGCATCCTGATGAACCACTTTGCCAAGCAAAATCCCGGTGAGCTTTTCAGCATGGTTTTCCAACAATAATTTAAGATCAGCCATTTTTTCGATACCGCCATTGGCAAAAATAGGCAACTCGACCCCTTGAGATAGTTGATTAACGCTAAGTAAATTTAAGGAATTAACGTGCCCTTGTGATGGCACTTCGGTCACCAGCAGACCAACGACTCCGTCTTCTTCTAGCTGATTGGCCAATAACTTAATATCGAAGGTTGGCTCGCCAGAACCCATTCCAACACAGCCTTGTCGACTACCAATTTCAACCAGTACTTTGGCTGGAAACTCGACACAAATATCAGTCAATAAATCTTTTTGTCTGATCGCTTTACCATTTAACACCAAAAAATCCGCGCCAGCATCCATCCAGATAAACGCCGAATCAACATTCTTGATCCCGCCAATAACTTGAATTTCAATCTGTGGGTAGTGTTGTTTAATTTTGCTTAGCAGGTCCACATTACAAGGCTCGCCCGTCTCGATCGCATCCACATCCACAAAATGAATTCGCTTAATCCCTTTTTCGGCCCAATTTCCGACGGTTTCAATTGGATCCTCGCTAACCACATGATCAACAAAGCGATTTTTGTGCTCCGTGTGAACACATTTAGCGTGACGAATTTCCAGAACTGGAACTAACTGCATAATAGATCCCCAATGATTGGTGCTAGATCGATCAATCAAATTTTAAATAAAAACGCTTTCAACTGATTTTTCTAGAAGGTTGACTGTTACCTTAACTATAGATCAATTGCCAAAAAATGCGAACCGTTAGTCGCAAAAAAAATTCCGTATGTGACATTGGTTCATCAAGAGATTATAAGAATTTTGAAGTTTATACCCAGACAAGCTGGAAATGTGGTTTTCAAGCAGCATAGCTATCAGTTATGATCTGCACATTAGAAAAACGAATACCTGAAGTTGAAAATGTAACAATCCAAATCCGCAAAAACCAGAGAACAATCCAGGCAACAAAGCCAGGTCAGAATTATTGGCGGTTCGATGCGCGGTCGAAAAATCAACTTTTCAGATGGCGAAGGACTACGCCCGACCCTGGATCGGGTTAGAGAAACCCTGTTTAACTGGTTGTCAGCCGACATTCATGGTGCGACCTGTCTGGATTTGTATGCAGGTAGCGGCGCGCTTGGCATTGAGGCGATTTCGAGAGGGGCAGGCTCGGTGACTTTAGTCGATGCCAGTAAACGAGCTACCGATAGTCTGAAGAAAAATTTGGCGACTCTATCAATTGATAATGCCAAAGTGATTAACCAAAAGGCAGAGCAGTTCCTGAGTAACAATCAGCAATTGTTTGACCTGGTGTTTTTAGATCCTCCTTTTGAAAAAGACATGTTAAATTCAATTCTTACTCAAATTAAGCCTCATCTTGCAAAAGGCGCATTAGTTTATGTTGAGCAAGAAAACGCCAGTTCTACTGTTAAATTCGATGAGGAGTGGCGACAAGTAAAATCTAAAAAAACCAGCCGGTTTTATTATTCGTTGATCACTTTAGTTTAATTTAAGCTAAGCTGCTGACTTAAGATTTAAGAGCTACAAGATAACATCGAGCAACCAGCTCTATTTCTCGCCCATTCAGGCCTTTTTGCGGCATAAGCTTCATATTCATTTTGTTCATCGTAAGGTTTTTTCATGATCTCTAACAATTTTTCTATTTCAGAATAATCACCGTCATTGGCTTTATCGATCGCCACTTGCACCAGATAATTTCTTAAAATATATTTCGGATTGGCTTGATTCATTTTTTTAATTCGTTTTTCATCCGCTAATTTTTGGTAACAAATCCGTCCCAGATATTTTCTAAGCCACTTGATAATCGCTATTCGGCAATTGTTTTGTGAATCATCTAACTCTTTGGACTGATAATAAGCTGGCTTAATAATCTCCAGAAGCTGATAGTCTGCATAATTTTCAGACCTTTTAATTTTCGCAAGACAACGGAAAAAAATCGTCATATCCGTTTCAGTCATTTGCAACATTTCAAATAGCTCATCAATGAATGTTTGATCCGCTGCTCCGTGGTGTTCACCGAGTCCTAATTTATCGGCATACATTGTTTGAGATAGCTCACTGTAATCTTCCGCAAAGGAGGCTAGTGACGTTTCTAACGCCTCGACTCTGCCGACCAATGAAGCAATTGCATTGCCTAGTTGAAATAAGTTCCAATGAGCGACTTGCGGCTGATTGCCATAACAATATCGCTTGCTTTGTACATCGGTGGTATTGGGTGTCCAACCTGGCTCATACCCCTCTAACCAGCCATAGGGGCCATAATCGATAGTTTGACCCAGTATCGACATATTATCGGTATTCATCACGCCATGCACAAAACCCACTCGCATCCAGTCAACCATTAACTTTACTGTAGACTGGCAAATTTCATCGAACCATTGCTCATAAATTTCAATACCATACGCTTCAACATCAGGCTCAGTTAAATGAGGGAAATTATTCCGGATAGAAAAATCAGCGAGCTGTTTAACAATTTCAGTTTCGTTCCTACTTGCGTGAATCTGAAAACTACCAAATCGAATAAATGATGGCGATACTCGGCAGACAACAGCTCCCTGTTCTAACTGGGTATTACCATCATAAAACATGTCTCGCATAACCTTGTCACCAGTTAATATCAAACTCAAAGCCCGGGTGGTTGGCACACCCAGATAAAACATCGCTTCGCTGCATAAAAACTCTCTGATCGACGATCTAAGTACCGCCAGGCCATCGGCAGTTCTGGAATAAGGCGTCAGTCCAGCCCCTTTTAATTGCAATGTTTGACGAGTGCCGAATTGATCAATCACTTCGCCTAAATTGATCGCACGACCATCACCAAGTTGACCGGCCCAATTGCCAAACTGGTGGCCGCCGTAACACATTGCATAAGGTTGCATGTCGTCAAAAATTAAGTTTCCACTAAAAAGATATTTAAATTCATCAGACTGCTGATCAGTGTCAGATAGATTGAATATTTTTGCCATATCGTCAGACACACAAACCAATGACGGCTTAGCCGTTTTGTTGGGAGTCACAAAGGAATAACAGGCATTGGCAACCTGCCGTGGGAAAACATCTTGCACCGCATCAGCGGGAAGCTGTTCGACAAAATGATTTTCAAAGTTAAGACTATTTTTCACATTTTACTCATAACAATTTAGCTTAAACCCATTTCTTTCATATTTTTCGGTTAGTTTAAAACCCAATTTCAATAATAGTTTGTTGACAACAATTCCCGCATTTACAGGCGAGCTATTTCGATTAGAATTTTATTTATTTTCTGCATCGTTTTTTTCTGCATCGTTATTATTTTAAATACACATCGTATCGGAATTTCTTTGCCCAAATTTCATGATCAGGTTTACGGGCCGAAAGTTGTGGCGCTCCTTTCGGTCTTTTTACTACGACTCTTTTGGCATTGCTACTTAAGGCATTTAATAACAGTTGTTCCGCGTCAAGATCTTCTCCAGCGATCCGTTTAAACAACCTCATCTCTTTTTTGACCAGGGCTGATTTTTTTCGTTCCGGAAACATCGGGTCGAGGTAAATTACATCAATCTCATTCTCGGTTTGTAGTGAATCAATGCTATTTTGTTGATGCAAACGG
>JAUUYO010000081.1 GCA_030590405.1 Kangiellaceae bacterium | reverse complement strand
GGCACTACACTCCGAGGCGCGCAACCTAACCATCTGATTTTATTGGGTTTGTTTTTATGCCGAAATTCAAAATCAATGACTTAGCAGATCTTTAGCATGATTTTGTCGAAAGATGGGCTAACAACCATAAGGATGAGCATGATGAACTTTTCAAGTATTTTACTGCCCGTATTAGTCCAGATAGCATTGACGCTGCTAGTCTTTTTAATTCTAGGCATGAGAAAAGTTAAAGCGATTAAATCTGGTGGTGTTGATCGGCAGAAAACCGCATTGGATAATAGTGCCTGGCCTGAGGGGGTAGTCAAGGTGTCTAATAATATTACCAATCAGTTTCAAACGCCGGTGCTTTTTTACATCTTGGCGTTACTTTTTTACCTGACTGACACTGTTAACACTAGCGTGATTGTATTAGCCTGGCTGTATGTTGTCAGTCGTCTATTGCACGCTTTTATCCATATTAATTCTAATTTTGTGCCAGCACGATTCAGTATTTTTACCTTTGGTGTTTTGTCTTTAATTGGAATGCTGGTATTGGCGTTTATCAAGTTGCCAATTTATTGAGCGCATCCATTGATAGATTCGATATTTGCATAAAATGATTGAACACCGAGTGTTTGACAGTCTGACTTCTGAAAACCGGCACCGTCGTAGCTTGGTGCATGATCTCTGTCGTTCGTTTAATCGTAACCCCGGAAAAGGAAGCCTGAAGAAGTTAAAACAACTATTTGCTCACAGTGGTGAAGAACTTATCATAGAGCAAGGCTTTTATTGTGACTACGGTGATAAAATTAGTTTTGGGGAGAGGGTATATCTAAATATTAATTGCAGCTTGCTGGATGGTGGGAAAATAACGATTGGCAACGATGTTTTAGTTGGGCCAAATGTACAAATACTAACCGTCAATCATCCGCTGTCATCAAGAGAACGACTCAAGAAAATTAATTTAGTAAAAGATGTTTCTATTGGCAATAATGTCTGGATAGGGGCAGGCGTTATCATTCTTCCCGGCGTTAGTATTGGCGACGGAACAGTGATTGGAGCTGGCAGCCTTGTGAGTAAAAATATTGATGGGTATTCGCTTTATATTGGTAACCCAGCAGTCAAAATAAGAGAGCTTGAATAGTTTACCGAGTTACAATTTGACTCTGGGGCCATTTCCAAGTATTCTCGACTACATCTGTAACAGTTGTGTAATCAATAAATCATGGGTATAAAATCTAAATCTGCTGGCGATCTGCCAGATCTAAGTCGAACTGAACTACAAATGTTGAACGTTCTTTGGAAAAGCAAAGAAGGTTTATCGGTCCGTGAAGTGCATGAGCAAATAAAAGGTGAGTTCAATTGGGCTTATTCTACGACTAAAACCACCATGGATCGAATGGTTAAAAAAGGCCTGTTAAGACGTGAAGATTTTCATGGGGTGTTTCTTTACCAAGCCGAAATCTCTAAACCTGCTGGACTGGCGCGTTTACTCAGTTTTTTTATGAATGATCTATTGGAAATGGATCAAAGTGCGTTGGTTTCTTTGTTTGGCCGGAGCAAGGCGTTATCCAGTTCAGAAATTGATGAATTAGAGAGTTTACTCGACCAACAAACCAGCTATAAAAAATCCGCAAAATCTGAGGAAAGCTAACTTTGCTTTCAGTGTTGCAGCCACTTTTTGAAAACGCCGAAATCGCTTTTCGTTTTTTGGCGCTTAATAGCGTTTATTCTGCGTTATTGGCTTTAATCGTCCTTGTGAGTAAGTCGATTTTTCCGAGAATGCCGCGAGCGATCGAATACGGCCTTTGGTGTTTAGTGCTTATTCGTTTAGTCTTGCCAACTGATTTTTCGATCAGCTATTCATTGGGATACTTAAGTCATGACTGGTTAAAAATCGAGCTTCCGACGGTTATTTCCGGGACTAATTGGCTAAATCAGTTTGCCAACCAGCAGATTTTTGCTGATTCGAGTAGTTCGCTCACCTGGCTTAAATTATTGATGCTTATCTGGTTAGCGGTTTCGATAGTTGTCGCGAGCAAATTTGTCGCGCTAAAGATAAAACTCGCACGGTTGCTGGCGGTTGCTCACCCAGTTGAAGACTATTGGATCGTTAAAGCAATTAATCAATGGCGAAGAGAGTTTAATATACACCGACAAATCATTGTTATCGGTTCAAGCGACTTTTTATCACCTTTTACTTTTGCAGTCTTATCTCCCGTGGTTTTTATTCCTCAGCAATTATTGGAGAAAAAGAACGAAAAAATTATTGGTCCGATCATCGCCCATGAACTGGCTCACATTAAACGATTGGATGCTTTGTGGTTAGTCTTTCAAAATCTGATCCAGGTTATTTTTTGTTTGAATCCGGTTGTCTGGTTAGCGGTGAGGCGCCTTAATTCTTTAAGAGAGGAAATGTGTGACCAAAAGGTTCTGGATACTAATAATATTGCCAATGAAGAATATGGTAAGAGCTTATTGCATGTACTAAGGCTCAATACTTTTGGATGTAATATTGGGCAACGCTCGCCAGAGCTTTTTGCTACTTTCTTTTTGAGTCACAAAAATGTATTCAAAAAGCGGATTGCAGCAATCGGCTCTAATCAAGCTTTAAAGCCAAAAATTGTTTTTCAGTACGCAGCAGTTAGCATGTTTGCTTGGTTTTTTCTGCCGTTAAGTTGGCAGCAAACAATCCCGCATGAACGAGCTAAACAATTACACCCAACGTGGGAGGAAATCAACTCGCCTTTTCCTGACGAAATAAGAAAAACTTACCAGCCTACAGTTTTACCTAATCCAAATAAAAAAAATGCCAGGTACCTTGATTGGCAATAGGATTAACTTAAATTAATTATCCAGATCGAGATTTCTTGCCTGAATTTTCCGTTGAAAGCTATTCTTGACCTGAATGACCAAATCCGCCTTCACCTCGAATACTGTCATTAAAATTCTCGACAATCTCAAATTCGGCTTGCACTACCGGAAGAAAAACTAACTGCGCCATTCGGTCACCGGGATTAATCTTGAACGCCGTTTGACCGCGGTTCCAGCATGAAATAAAAATTTGTCCTTGATAGTCTGAATCAATCAATCCCACCAGATTACCTAAAACGATCCCATGTTTATGACCTAATCCCGAACGCGGTAAAATGGTCGCCGCCAAACCGGGATCGGCAATATGAATGGCAATGCCTGTTGGGATTAGTTTGGTTTCGCCCGGCTCCAAGCTCATCGCATCATCAATACAGGCACGCAAATCCATGCCCGCAGAACCGCTAGTGGCGTAGTCTGGTAATGGAAAGTCTGAACCGATCCTTGAGTCGAGTATTTTAAGTTCTATTTTTTTCATATGATTTTTCTCTGTTATAAACGTCAGTTGTTAAAATTAGAATTTTTGTTTTTTGATCATTTCATAAGCTGCTTGTATTTCCTGGGATTTTTCAGTGGCGACTTTTATCATCTCTTCAGGCATACCTTTTGCGACCAATTTGTCAGGGTGATGTTGCGACATCAGTTTTCGATAAGCTCTTTTAGTTTCTGCTTTATTTGAATCAGCGGGTATTCCTAATACTTTATAAGCTTGCTCGATGGTTGGTCCGGATTGGTTTCGCGCGGAACCCGTATAACCGCCTTGGTGGAATGAGCGTTGCGCGATGACCATTTCGACTAAACGGTCAATTTGAGTTCGTGAAATTCTGAATGAACCACCGATAAGATATAATATTTCTTTTTCTGGCTGGCTAACCTGTCCGTCCGCTGTGGCGGCAACGATTTGTATTTCCAGAAACATTTGAATCAGGCTGGGTTTTCGAACGCAATGCTTGATTAAAGATTCCAGGTTGGCGGCCAAATCGAAATCATCATTTTTACCCAGGTTAAAGGCATCGATAGCTTCTTTTCGTTTTTCCTCATCCAGACCAAGTTGTAACATGACTTGTTCTGCGGCGGCTATTTCCTGTTTTGAAACAATCCCATCGGCTTTGGCGATATGACCCATTACCGCAAAACTCGTGGTAAAAAAGATACGTTGAGTTTGCGCTGGATCAGAACTTCCAAACAAACTGGAAAAATTCTGGTTTAATCCCTGATCAAAGGAATTACCAATCCAGATACCGAAGAAAAAACCAATCGGTCCTCCAACCATTGCGCCTAATGCGCCACCAATTATTTTACCCCAGATATTCATTGTTTCGTGTTTTGTCCTTTATGTCTGTGTTGAGCCAGTAATGACAACTATATTTTAGATAGCAGATCTTACTATATAGGGTCAGATGAAGTGTTTTTCAATATCACTTAAAGGATTACTTTTGCTTCTTTTCAACGATAATGTTTTCTTATAACTACCGATTATAGCGACACAAAGCCGTTAATTCGATACAATAACGACAAATTTTATCACTCCTAAAAAAGTATCAGAAACCTCGGTTTTTAAGAGTCTTTTTAGTTAAATTCAGGAAACTACGCAAAATGTTACGTAACAACCAAACTATTGCAGAATTTGATAACGAACTATGGCAATCCATCGAGTCTGAAAAACAACGACAAGAACAGCATGTTGAGCTGATTGCTTCTGAAAATTATACCAGCGCGAGGGTCATGGCTGCACAAGGTTCGGTGCTAACTAACAAATACGCTGAAGGTTACCCGCATAAACGTTACTACGGCGGCTGTGAATATGTTGATGTCACGGAAGATCTGGCGATTGAGCGGGTAAAAGAGTTATTCGGAGCCGATTATGCCAATGTCCAACCGCATTCCGGTTCGCAAGCGAATTCTGCAGTTTATATGGCTTTGCTTCAGCCGGGTGATACGGTTTTAGGAATGAATCTAAACGAAGGCGGGCATTTGACTCATGGCTCGCCGGTTAATTTTTCAGGAAAAATCTATAAATCTGTTCAATATGGATTAGACGCGGAAGGTTATATTGATTATGAGCAAGTCGAAGCCCTGGCAATGGAGCATAAACCAAAAATGATCCTGGCTGGTTTTTCAGCTTATTCCAGAACGGTTGATTGGTCTAAATTTAGAGCGATTGCTGATAAAGTTGGTGCTTATTTTATGGTGGATATGGCCCATGTTGCCGGTTTGATTGCCGCCGGGTTATATCCTAACCCAGTGCCTTACGCCGATGTCGTCACTTCAACCACTCACAAAACCTTAGCTGGACCCAGAGGCGGAATTATCCTGGCGCGAAAAAATCCTGAGCTGCAAAAGAAATTTAATTCGGCGGTTTTCCCTGGCAGTCAGGGTGGACCTTTGATGCATATTATTGCGGCTAAAGCCGTTGCTTTTAAAGAAGCGCTCGGCGATGAGTTTAAACAGACTCAGGCGCAAGTCCTGGTTAATTCGAAGGCGATGGTTTCGGTATTACAAAGCCGAGGTTTTAAGATTGTTTCTGGCGGAACCGACAATCACCTATTTTTGATTGATTTAATCGATAAAGACATTACTGGTAAAGATGCCGAAGCGGCTTTAGGCGAAGCATTTATTACGGTTAATAAAAATACTGTACCGAACGAGCCGCGCTCGCCTTTTGTGACCAGTGGACTTCGCATGGGAACTCCCGCGATCACCACTCGTGGAATGAAACAGCCAGAAGCGTCTCAGCTAGCAGAATGGATCTGTGATATCTTAGATGATATCAATAACCAGCAAGTCATTGCTGATGTTAAAGCCAAGGTACTGGCATTAACTGCAAAGTTTCCAGTTTACGCTGATTAGACTCGTTAAAGTGCTAAGGGTATAGTAGGGTGGGCATTTTTTTGTGCCCATGTGGAATTTAAAGAACCCGGTGAGCACAAAGAACCCGGTGAGCACAAAGAACGTGCCCACCCTACAAATTGCAAATTAAGGGTTTTCAATGCATTGTCCATTTTGTTCCTTTCATGATACCAAGGTGATCGATTCTCGCTTAGTGACCGATGGTGGGCAGGTTCGTCGTCGTCGTGAGTGCATCGAATGCGGGGAACGGTTTACTACTTTTGAATCGGCTGAGCTGGCGATGCCTAAGGTCATCAAAGGTGACGGCAGCCGCCAACCTTTCGATGACCATAAGTTAAAAGCTGGTATCTTAAGGGCGGTCGAAAAACGCCCGGTCTCTGTTGAAGCGGTTGAAGAATCAATCATCAGTATTCAGTCGCAGTTGCGAGCGACGGGCGAGCGAGAAGTGGCGGCAAGCGTGATCGGTGAACTGGTGATGGATGCGCTACGAAAGCTCGATCTGGTGGCTTTTGTCAGGTTTGCATCGTTTTATCGGCGATTTAAAGACTTTAGCGATTTCCAGAAAGAAATCGAACGACTCGAATCAACAGACTAATACTGAACCAGGATTAATCAGTTGAACAACTTGTTACTTGAGTAAATCATGAATTGGTCAAATCAGGATTATCAAATGATGGCGTTAGCGCTTCAACTCGCGGAAAAAGGCCAGTATACTGCGCAGCCTAATCCGATGGTTGGCTGCGTGATTGTCAAAGATGATCAGATCGTTGGTCAAGGATGGCATAAAAAATTTGGCGCCGCTCACGCCGAAATTAATGCCTTGCAACAAGCTGGAGAAAGAGCTAAAGGCGCGATTTGTTATGTGACCCTGGAGCCTTGCTCGCATACCGGAAAAACCGGTCCCTGTGCGAGTGCGTTAATTAACTCAGGGGTATCCAAAGTGATTGCGGCGATGCGAGATCCTAACCCTGAAGTGTGCGGTAAAGGATTCGAGCTTTTGCAAAGTGCGGGTATCAAAACGGGATCTGGATTGTTAAAGGAACAAGCGCAAAAATTAAATCGTGGTTTTATTGCAAGGCTTGAAAAAAAACGACCTTGGGTTAGTTTAAAATTAGCCATGAGCTTAGATGGTCGAACCGCTTTAGCGAATGGTTCAAGCCAATGGATCACCGGTTCGGCAGCGCGATTGAATGTGCAAAAATTAAGAGCTCGTCAAGATGCGATCATTACCGGTATCGGAACTTTAATGGTCGATAATCCGAGTATGACTGTACGATCTGATGGAAAATTTCGAGCGGAGGGGCAACCTGACTGGTTTGAACAATTAGAAGGATTTGTGCAACCCACCCGAATTTTATTAGATCGAAATGCTGAGGCTAATTTAGATGCTAAATTATTTAATCAGGACGCGCCTGTCTGGTGGGTGACACAAGAGTGCAATGCTGCCAAAAAATTGAGTCTGTCGGCAGCAGCCACCACAAAAATTGTTGAACAACCCTCCTTAGAAGGGTTAATTGATTATTGCGCTGAGCAGGGAATGACTCAGGTTTTAGTCGAAGCGGGACATAAACTGGCCGGGCAGTTTATTCAACAGCAATTAGTCGATGAAATTATTGTGTATATGGCACCTAAATTAATGGGCAATAGAGCATTAGGGTTATTCGATTTAGAGATCGGCGAAATGTCCAAGTGTTTTGAGTTAAAACTAAAAAGCGTTCGCCAGTTTGGTGATGATCTCCGTTTGATTTATGCGCCAGAGGAAAAAAGTTAATATGTTTACTGGTATTATCGAAAGCATCGGAACAATCAGAAATATTGAACAACAGTCGGGCGATGCCAGGTTGTTGATTGATGTCGGCCAATTGGATATGCAGGATGTTGCGCTTGGCGATAGCATCGCCTGTAATGGCGTTTGTTTGACCGTAATTGAATTTGATGAGACTTCTTATACTTCAGATATCTCCGGTGAAACACTAAGACTGACCACGCTAGGTGACATAGCTGTGGGAAGTTCGGTTAACTTAGAAAAAGCGCTCACTCCAAGCACGCGTCTCGGCGGTCATTTGGTCAGCGGGCATGTGGATGGCATCGGTGAAATAATTGTCATCAAAAAAGATTCTAGAAGTATTCAATACCAGATCAAAGCGCCTATTGAACTCGCTCACTATATCGCTAAAAAAGGTTCAATTTGTGTTGACGGTGTTAGCCTGACGGTGAATGAAATATCAGACAACCTGTTTGATCTGAATCTGGTTCCGCATACCTTGAGCGAAACCACTGCTAGTGATTATCAAGTCGGAACCAAAGTGAATCTGGAAGTCGATCTTTTGGCCAGATATCTGGAAAGATTATTAACCGGGCAAAAAAAACGATCAGGGTCTAATATTACGACGAGTTTTTTGCAAAATAACGGTTTTATTAAATAGAAAAACTAAAGCACAATGTTTTAGTCCTTAAAGAGCAAAACTATGCCACTCAAAACTATGCCACTTAATACAGCAAAAGAATTAATTGATGATATCGCCGCCGGTAAAATGGTGATTTTGATGGATGATGAAGATCGTGAAAATGAAGGCGATCTGATCATGGCGTCAAGTTTGGTGCGCCCGGATGATATTAACTTTATGGCGAAATTTGGTCGGGGATTGGTGTGCCTGACCTTAACTCAAGAACGTTGCGAGCAACTCAATTTAAGATTAATGGTAGATAATAATCAAGCTTCATTTGAGACCAATTTCACCTTATCAATTGAAGCTGCCGAAGGGGTGACCACCGGAATTTCTGCGGCAGATAGGGCCAGAACCATCCAGGCGGCGGTAGCGGCTGATGCTAAACCCTCGGATATCGTGCAGCCCGGACATATCTTTCCAATTATGGCCAAAAAAGGCGGCATCCTTATCAGAGCCGGACACACCGAAGCTGGATGTGATTTAGCTCGACTAGCCGGTTTGGAACCCAGCGCGACGATTGTTGAGATCCTTAACGAAGACGGCTCGATGGCCCGTCGACCAGACCTGGAAGAATTCGCCAAACAGCACCAATTAAAGATAGGCACAATTGCTGATTTGATCGAATATCGACTGAACACCGAGAATTCCGTCAGCAAGGAGTTTTCGGTTGATTGGTTAACGGAGTTTGGTGATTTTAAACTACATGCCTATAAGGATGATATCGAAGGCCAAACCCACATTGCACTGGTAAAAGGTGAGATTAAAAACGATGATGCAACTTTAGTTCGAGTTCATATTGCTGACATTGCAACCGACTTGTTGGCTAGAGAAAAAAAGGAATTGGGCAGTTGGACTATCAGGCGAGCATTGCAAAAAGTCGCCGAAGAAGGTGTCGGCGTGGTACTACTTTTAGGTAATCAATCGTCACCGGAGACAATTCTTGATAGAATAGCGAAATTAAGTGGAGCCAAACTAACTGGCCAGCAACGGCCAAGTTCGGCCATACAAGCTCAGCAAAGCCGTGCCACACGAACGGTTGGTATTGGCTCACAAATATTGGTTGACCTTAATGTCCATAAAATGAGGTTGCTAAGCCCTCTGAAAAAATACCATTCATTGGCGGGGTTTAAACTCCAGGTACTTGAATATATTGAAGATAAATAGCGAACCATGGGTTACGCATTTGAACAAAAGTTGCATACTGGAAACAAAGGTGAAATAAATAAATGAAAACAATCGAAGGAAATTTAGTGGCAAGCAAAGGCAAGTTTGCCATTCTGGTCGCTCGTTTTAACAGTTTTATTGTTGAAAGCTTACTTGAGGGCGCAATTGACACATTAAAGCGCCACGGAGTCGATGAAAAATCTATTGAGATCATTCGAGTTCCAGGGGCATTTGAAATGCCAATCGCTGCGCAACGGATCGCCGCTCAAAAAAAGTACGATGCGATCATCGCCTTAGGCGCGGTCATTCGCGGCGGAACCCCTCATTTTGAATATGTGGCTGGCGAATGCGTCAAAGGTCTTTCTCAAGTCTCGCTTAACGCTAATATACCAGTCTCCTTTGGGGTGTTAACGGTCGATTCGATTGAGCAGGCAATCGAAAGAGCAGGTACTAAAGCTGGTAATAAAGGCGGTGAAGCCGCTATCACAGCTTTGGAAATGGTCAACCTTTTCTCTGAGTTGGATAAATAGTTGAACATGGATAAGTCTAATATGGACGGGTCTAATGCGGACCAAACTTTTATGAGTAAGACTTTTGTGGACAAGACCGCCAAAATTCTAAAACCGTCAATGCGAAAAAAGGCCCGCCGGTACGCCGTGCAAGGCATCTATCAATGGCATTTGAGTGGCAACCCCATCAAAGATATTGAGTTTCAGTTTCTCGAAACCATCAATTCAAAAAAAGTGGATGTGGAATATTTTCAGGAGATATTAGTTAATACTCTGAGCGGCATTACTGAAATTGACGAACTATTGAAACCCATTCTGGATCGGGATTTTGAAGAAGTTAATCCAGTGGAACTTGCGGTCATCAGGCTTGCTTGTTATGAGCTAATGTCACGGCTTGATGTGCCTTACAAAGTGGTGATTAATGAAGCCCTGGAATTAACTAAAACTTTTGGCGCCTCTGAAGGTCATAAGTTTGTGAATGGCATTCTTGACAAGTTGGCTCGACAGTTACGCAAGATGGAAATTAAATAGTAATTATTCAGCTCACCTCTAAAATCCGCCATTTCTATGTTCAAAAATGGTTGCCTACATGGATGTAGGTACCAAAAGTAGGTGCTCCAGGCAAGGGGGGTTAGCAGGACGCGAAAGCTTTTATATAGAGTATTATGCTCACATTTTTGTCTTAAACTGACAAGTTTTAGAGGCAACCTGAATAATTACTACTCAATTTAGTCACTGACTGAATACTAATTCAGATAAAGACTAGTTGTTAGGTATGAGTTAATCCCTCATAAGGATATTAATGAACGAATTTGAAATAATCGATCAATTTTTAGCGCTGGAATCAAAAAATCGAAAAGATGTATTGCAGGGCGTTGGAGATGATTGCGCGCTTTTAAAGGTTCCTCGTGGTCAACGACTAGCGGTCACTATGGATACTTTAATTTCGGGTGTGCATTTTCTTGAGGATTGTCATGCTGCCGATATTGCTCATAAAGCCATCGCGGTCAACTTAAGCGATCTGGCTGCCGCTGGCGCAGAACCTGCCTGGATCACCCTCTCTTTGAGTATGCCGGAGTTTAACCAAAGCTGGCTAGCGGACTTTCATAGCGGGTTAAAACGCATGGTCGAACATTTTGGCATTCAAATTATTGGCGGGGATACTTGTCGCGGCCCCTTGTCGATCACTATTCAAGCCCACGGTTTTGTACCAGAACAGGTCTTTTGTCGACGAAATACCGCTAAAGCGGGTGAATTAGTTTGTGTGACAGGCAACCTGGGCGATGCGGCTTTAGGTTTATTAGTTGCTCAGAACAAATTAGAATGCCCCTCAAAAGACACTATGGATTATCTGCTTAAGAAATTCCAGACACCTTATCCCCAGGTGGCTGCTGGTATTGCACTGAGAAGTCGAGCAACTGCTGGGATTGATATTTCTGACGGGCTATTAGCCGATCTGAATCATTTAAGCCATGCAAGCGATGTCGGCATTTTGCTTAATTGGGAGAGGATCCCTTTATCGGAGCAAGCGAAAAGTATTGCAGATAAAACTTTGTTAATGAAAAGCGCGTTATCAGGTGGTGACGACTATGAACTTTGTTTTACTGTGAAGGAAGACGAGCTACAAGCGACCCAGCAAGCATTGGAAACTGTTGGCGCACAATGTATCCCGATCGGTCGAATGTCTGGAAAACCGGGAATTAGAGTCATGGACCATGGTGAGGAAATACAAATTTCTGACTTTGGTTTTCAACACTTTGAATAACCTCTTGAGGCATAATGTAAAATTTAATCAATCCATTAATTTATCAATCTATCCACTATGCACAAAAAAATCTCAGCAAAATTAATCTTCACCAATCCAGTCAATTTCCTGGCATTTGGATTTGGCAGTGGTCTGGCACCTAAAGCACCTGGCACATTTGGAACGCTTGTTTGTATTCCTTTATATTTATTGCTATCCGATTTGGCACTTACCCCTTATATCATTGTTTGTCTGTTGGTTTGTGTTATTGGCATTTTTATTTGTGGTTATACTGCAAAAGTGCTCAAGATCCACGACCATCCGGGGATCGTCTGGGATGAGTTTGCAGGCTTTTTAATCACCATGATTGGGGTTAGTTTTAATTGGTCCAATATTTTGATGGGTTTTATTTTGTTTAGATTATTTGATATTTTGAAGCCCTGGCCGATAAGTTGGTTAGATCAAAAGGTTTCAGGCGGGCTAGGGATTATGCTTGACGATATTGTTGCTGGCCTGTTCGCCTTAGCGGCACTGCATGCTATTTTGTATTTTATGAGTTGATATATGCTAAAACTAAAGTTATTGCTAATCTTTATTGGTCTGCTTTTTTCTTTGCAGCTTGTCAGCGAAGAGATCGAATCTAAACAGAACGAATCTAAACAGATCGAATTTAAAGTGATCGCTTTGTTTAAAAATGCGGTCATGATTGAGCATGATGGCAAACAAAAAATGATCCGCAACGGACAAGTCTACAAACAGGTAAAGCTTCTATCGGCAGACAGTCATGCGGCCAAATTTTTGATTAATGATAAACCGATAACGCTTGGATTACATGAATCAAAAACAGGGAACCATTTTTCCAATGAAGGACCTGCGGAAAAAAAATATGTACGCATACCCCGTGATAATACCGGTATGTATCGCACTGCCGGTTTT
>JAUUYO010000325.1 GCA_030590405.1 Kangiellaceae bacterium | reverse complement strand
CTCTAAAATCATAATGACTGTCGTTAACCAAAAAATTATACGGACTTTGGATTCGCTCTGATTATTATCTATGGCAAAATCATGCCAGAAGTTATGAACCCAAACTCATATATCCTGATAGCATTCAGTGTCCACAGCACTTCGCAGTAAAAAACTGCTCCTCTTATTCATATGAATTAAAAAATGCAAAGAGCTTTTTAATTTATCGATTGCTTTCGCCATAAAAAATAAACAGCGGGTACAACTAACAAAGTTAAAATCACCGAACTCAACATACCGCCAACCATTGGCGCAGCAATTCGGCTCATCACTTCGGATCCAGTTCCAGTGCCTAGCAATATTGGCAATAAACCGGCAACAATTGCCGCCGCAGTCATCATCACCGGACGGACTCTCATGCCTGCTCCATGTAATACTGCATTGGCTAGTATTTTAACTGTGGGCTTGGTCCCTTCTTTTTCACAATCTTTTAGCATCGCCTGATAAGCTTGATTAAGATAAACCAGCATGATCACCCCTATTTCCACCGAGACTCCCGCGAGCGCGATAAAGCCAACCCCAACCGCAACCGAAAAATTAAAGCCTTGCAAATACATCAGCCAGATACTACCCACCATTGCCAGTGGCAGCGTCCCCATAATAATAGCAACTTCGACAAAATTTTTAAAATTGATGAACAACAAAATAACGATGATGAATAGAGTTAATGGCACCACATAGGTCAGCCTCTCTTTTGCTCGTACTATGTACTCATATTGTCCCGACCAACCAATGGAGTATCCCGCCGGTAAATCAAGCTGTTGTTGTACGATAGCTTTAGCATTCTCCACATAAGTGCCTACATCTATATTTTCAATGTCAATAAAAGACCAACCATTTAAACGGGCATTTTCACTCTTGATCCCTGGGGGACCATCTTCGATAAATACGTTGGCGACATCGGCCAAGGCAATCCGTTGTCCTGAAGGGGTTACGATAGGTAATAATTCCATTTGCTCTGGTGAATTGCGATAGTCCTGAGGATAGCGAATATTCACCGGATATCTTTCTAATCCTTCGACAGTTTGAGTGACATTCATTCCACCAATTGCTGCCGCCACGACCTGTTGAACATCAGCAATATTAAGTCCATAACGAGCCGCTTTTTCTCGCTGGATATCCACCTTGATATAACGGCCACCTGCCACTCTTTCGGAATAAACCGACGCGGTGCCGGGAACGTCTTTTAAAATAGCTTCTATCTGTTTGCCAAGATTCTGAATGACGGTTAATTGGGGGCCCGATATTTTAATCCCGACAGGCGTTTTAATTCCAGTAGCTAACATATCAATTCGGGTTTTGATTGGCATCACCCAGGCATTGGTTACACCAGGTAATTGAACTAATTCATCTAGCTCTTTTTGAATCAATTCAGCGGTCATCCCTTCACGCCAGTCCTTTTGTGGTTTAAATTGAATAAAGGTTTCGATCATAGTCAGCGGTGCGGGATCGGTGGCAGTTTCTGCGCGACCCATTTTACCAAAAACCGTTTTCACCTCCGGCACACTTTTTATTAATTTATCCGTTTGTTGTAGTAGCTCTCTGGCCTTGCCAATCGAAATACCTGGATAGGTGATTGGCATATACATAATGTCACCTTCATCCAAAGGTGGAATAAATTCACTGCCAATCTTATCTATCGGCCAAAGGCCAATCATAAAGATCCCTAAAGCGGCCAACAAAGTTGATTTTGGATATTGCAAAACGTTTTTTAATACCGGTATATAGGCAGTGGTTAATATTCGATTAATCGGATTTTTATGCTCCGGTAATACTTTTCCACGAATAAAATACCCCATTAAAACTGGCACTAAAGTAATAGCCAATGCAGCCGATGCGGCCATAGCATAGGTTTTAGTGAAGGCGAGTGGTGCAAACATTCGACCTTCTTGCGCTTCCAGAGTAAAAACAGGTACAAAACTCACAGTAATAATCAGTAGACTAAAAAAGAGTGCAGGCCCAACTTCTCCTGCTGACTCAGCCACTATTTTCCAACGGTTCGCTTTAGTCAGCGGCGTTTTCTCCATATGTTTATGCATATTTTCGATCATCACGATCGCCCCGTCGATCATCGCGCCGATCGCGATCGCGATCCCTCCTAAAGACATAATGTTGGCATTTAGTCCTTGCCAGTGCATGATAATAAACGCGCTTAAAATACCAACCGGTAAACTGATAATCGCCACTAATGAAGAGCGCACATGAAATAAGAAAATAATACAAACCAAAGCCACTACGCCAAATTCTTCCAGTAATTTAAACCATAAATTTTCTACCGCTCTTTCGATCAAAGCACTTCTGTCGTAAACCGTGACAACTTCGACGCCGTCCGGTAACCCTTTTTTTAATTCCTCCAATTTGATTTTAGTGGCATCAATCACTTTTTGCGCATTTTCACCAAAGCGCATAATTACAATACCGCCGACGACTTCACCCTCACCATTTAACTCAGCGATGCCGCGACGCATTTGCGGGCCAATGCCGATATCGGCGACATCTTTTAATAATAACGGTGTACCATTTTGGTTCACCCCAAGTGGAATATTACCG
>JAUUYO010000284.1 GCA_030590405.1 Kangiellaceae bacterium | reverse complement strand
GACTCACTCGGTTTATCCCAGTTTTTATAAATACGAGCAAGAATAACGTTTTCTTTTGCTGTCAGTTCCCCTTCGTTTTCAAAGATGGTAACTGCTTCAGCGAATCGTTTATTACGACTCAATAATAATGATAAATGATATTGTGCTCTCTCTTTATGCCACCATTCTTGCTCAGGAGAAAAAATATCCAATATCCAGCGGTAGTATTTTTCAGCTTCAGCATCATCGCCAGACATTTCAGCAAATAAGCCTTGTTGAAAATAAATTCTTGAGCGATGCTCTTTGGGGAAATTATTACTATCAATAATTCTCTTTGCTTCGGCCAAATAAAAATCTCGATCTTCAACTTGTTTTAATTTATTGGCATAAACGGCTAGCGTGATTGTATGGTCTAATTCTTGAAAATAAGCCCCTTCACTCTTTAATAGCTCAATTGAACTTAACAATATTTTTTTTATAGCAGGGTAGTTATTATCAAATAGTGCCGATATAGCATTCCAAATTGCAGCATTGCTTAATCCGTTTATATCATTAATTGCTGAAAACTCTGTCGCGGCTAACTGAAATTTCTCCTTCGCTTTTGTATAATATTTCTGACGAAAAAGTACATCGCCTATCAATAGTTGCGCGGTTGCTAAGTAACCTGCATTATTTTGATTACTTGCTAACTGTTTAAGTTGTTCAGCCAAAAGATGCGCTTCGTTTAATAAACCGACCTTTTTCACATTTTCTATCAAGTGTTGCAAGATAATCATATCTTTGGGAAATTTGTCATGTAGCAGTTGCAACTGCGCATTGATACGCTTCAAATTACCTTTATTGGTATCCAGGAAATTTGAAGAAATCATCCGTTCTACATGCTGAGCTAGTTGACGACTCACTTCATCAAGGGACTGACCACTAAAGATCCCCTTCCAAGAATTATGTTTAGCCAGTAAATTAAATGAGATAAAATATTTTGATTCATAAATTCTGATCTTTGTTGATAATATCAAGTCAGATTTATTTTTAATCAGTTCACCTTCCACTAATAAACCAGGGCTCGCTTGTAGCTCACCAAAGTTGCTCCCCTCCTTAGCTTGTATCACCGAAAGGCTTTTCTTATTCGTTAGTTTTTCAAACAAAACCTGAACAGAGTTTTTTTCATCCAAACTTACTTCACCATTTGCACTGATTGGCATTAAAGCAATGACAGGAATATTAAGCGATGTTTGTTTAGGAATAAAGAGCGAAACAGCAGTCACAAGCAAAACACCAAGAGCTGCGACTAAAGGGATAGATTTAAATCGTCTATTTGAGTTTTTTTCCGTAGTAGCCCGTTTAGGTGACTCTTCTAATGGTATTTGCCATTGATATCCTTTTTTAGGATGAGTAATAATTGAATCATCACCAAATATGGCTCGTAGATGGCTGATGTTTTGAAATATAGATTGTTCAGCAACGTTTTTACCAGCCCATACACTCTCCAGGATATCATCCTTACTAAAGACCCGCTGTGGGTCACTCAATAACAAAGTGAGTAGTTTGGCCTCATTGGCACGTAGGCTGACTGTCTGTTCCATTTTTAAAAGAACTAGCTGGTCGCTCTTAAATTGATAGCCGCGAAAGTAATAATCCATAGTATTGTCATTAAAATATTTACCTGATTGGCAGGTATTCTACCTTTCATCCATAAAAAGACAAGCTTGACTAAGAGGTGAGTCGTGAGTAAAGGGGCGAATTCAAAAACTATCTGACATTTTTCGATTCTATATTTTTTAGCTCAGCAATTAAAAATTCTGCTTTTTCTAATGCGGTAGATAGTTTGCTTTTGTTAATCGCCGATTCAATATCGCGGCCAATGATAGCGATATTCTCAAAATCAAATTGAGAGGCGGTGCCTTTTAGTTTATGCGCGATACGCTTTAGATCAGCGATGGAATTATTGGCTAAAGCATGTTCAATTTTTGTGATTATCACTGGTAAGTTATTGATAAAACGATTACTGAGTTGATCAAGTTTTTCCTGATAAGCCTTATCATTCTCTGATGGGGGCGGATCATTGCTGATTAAATGCTTAGTCAAGATCTTGCTGATATCTTCCGGTTCAATTGGTTTTGGTAAGAAATCACTAAAACCGGAACGAAGCAGCAGATTGATTTTTTCGGGCTCATCTTCGGCACTACAGACGAAAATCGGCGCTTCAAAGTTAATATTACGGAGAATTTCAGCCGCCTCCAGGCCGCTCATTACTGGCATGTTAAGATCCATAAATACCGCCACATAATCAAATTCCATCGCTAGTTCTACAGCCTTTTCACCATTTTCAGCTTCGTCGGTATGATAGCCGAGTTCTTCCAGCATAAAGCCCAGTAATAGCCGGTTGGCTTCACTATCATCAACCACTAAAATTTTTGCTTGATTGTCATCAACCATTGAGTTTTTTTAACACCGTTAGTATTTTTGCCGGTACAAAGGGTTTTACCACATAGCCATAGACGCCCAGGCTAACCGCTTTTTTAACGGTTTTTATATCGCTACAACCAGTTACCATGACGACTTTGGCTGTTGGATCGGCCTGTTTGATGATTTTAAGTGTCTCGATACCATCAGGAGCTGGTATATCTATGTCAAGAAAGGTGATATGCGGCTTATTACTGGTAAAATATTCGATCGCCTGCATACCTGTTCTGGCTGTTTCGCATTTAATGACGCCGGTGTTGTCTAAAATATTAGTTAGTATTTCCAGGCTATCCAGGTCGTCTTCTACAATCAACGCTTTCAGTCTTTTGTCAGAGTTTTCCGCCACTTATCTCTCTCCAAACGCTTATTAACGGTAACTACGCAGCTCGCTGTATCATTTGCTAACTCGCTAGTAATCATATTTAACTTTGCATATTCTTGTTGGTCTAAAGAGTATAGTTCAATAATGGCTGTTTGCTAGTAAAGCGATCTATGCGAATTCTTACAGTTTAGTTAAAAGCTCATGATAGACATTTACCCCATTAATCGGTAAATTGTTGCCGGATGAGTAAAGGCCTTTGTAATCGTTTGATGCAAAGGCTACAACTAGCTTGAAAACCACCGGGAGATGCAGGTTGAAAAAAATTATTTCATTGTTGATTAGCGGTAGTTTGTTATTAGCTGGTTGTTCACCGAGTTTAGATACTCAAGAAATAGCCTCTGAGAAAGTTAAAAATTCTTCTAGCACCACAACTGCTAATAGCGCTAAAAATGTCCCTTTTAAGGCCAGAGCTCAAGTCGCCCACCTTAGCCAACAGCAAGCAGAATCTCGAAGTAATCGAGTGTCAAAGGTCAGCTACAACCTGACTTTTGAATTAACTGGTGAGAAAGAGTTTAGTGCCGTTAGTGAGATTGCTTTTGACTTGTCTGACAATCATCATCCATTAACTGTCGATCTTAATCAGGCCAATATCGAATCGGTTACGGTTAACGGAACAGAGGTCGAAATTAACTACAATCAGTGGTTTATTACCTTAGCCAAAGAGTCGCTCAACAAGGGGCACAATAAAGTCTCGGTTAAATTCAGTCGGTTACACAGTACCAATGGTGAAGGGCTACATCGATTTGAAGATCCGGTTGATCAAAAAATTTATCTCTATTCTCATTTTGAGCCTGCTGCCGCTAATCAAATGTTTGCGTTATTTGACCAGCCTGATTTAAAAGCGACCTATCAATTAACGGTTGCGGTGCCAACAGATTGGCAGGTGATTTCAGCAAAGCAAGAAAGTGAAATTGTTACTGGAGACAAAATCAATACCTGGAAATTTCCTGTCACAAAGAAACTGAGTCCCTATAATTTTTCATTACACGCAGGG
>JAUUYO010000286.1 GCA_030590405.1 Kangiellaceae bacterium | reverse complement strand
GTTTCTTACACTTTCCTGTTTGCCTTTTACTGGAAAAACCATGAGTATTTGCTCAGAAAAGTAATCTTATAACTAGCCATAATCAGCTAGACTGAATAATCAAGTAAAAAGGGGTGATAGGAATGGAACGAAGAGACTTCATTAAATTAACCGGGGCGGGCGTCGGTGGGCTGATTTTACCGATCACCGGCAATATGGTATCTGCGGCGCAATTACTCGATAAACCAATGGATGTATCGATAAAAAAACAGCTCGCCGATGTGGCCTTAAATGCGGCTAAAAGCGCGGGAGCCAGTTATGCAGATACCAGGATCGGTCGATATTTAAACCAATTTATCACCACCCGCGAAAAAGTTGTCAATAACGTGGTGAATACCGAATCAGCAGGCATTGGCATCAGAGTGATCGCCAACGGCACCTGGGGATTTGCATCCACCTCGGATATGACGCCCGATAGCATCGCAAAAACTGCGCGCCAGGCGGTTGCAATTGCTAAGGCCAATTCTAAATTTCAAACCGAACCGGTTCGATTAGCCCCAGTTAAAGGTGTTGGTGAGGTCAGTTGGAAGACCCCCATCGTAAAAAATGCTTTCGAAATCCCAATCAAAGAAAAAGCTGATATGCTATTAGAAGTGAATAATGCCGCCCTTGCCAACGGCGCGAGTTATATCACCTCGATTTTCTTTCTGGTCAACGAGCAGAAATATTTTGCCTCAACCGATGGCTCTTATATTGATCAGGATGTTCACCGCCTTTGGGCTCCTTTCTTTGCCAGCGCGGTTGGTAAATCGGGCTTCAAGCAACGTACCAGTTTGGGTAATCCGGTCGGAATGGGTTTTGAATACCTCGACGGTCTCAAGAAAGACAAAATTTATGTCGATGGCGCCAATATTGGCTACAACAATTCTTATGACATGGTGGAAGATGCCACTAACGCCGGTAAACAGCTGCAAAAGAAACTCACCGCTAAATCAGTCAAGCCCGGAAAATACGATATCGTATTAGATCCGGCCCATCTAATGTTAACCATTCATGAATCGGTGGGTCATCCGTTAGAATTAGATCGCGTGCTTGGCTATGAGGCAAACTTCGCCGGTACCAGTTTTGCCACCCTTGATAAATGGAAAAGCAAAAAATTTCAATACGGCTCAGAGATTGTCAACTTATTCGCCGATAAAACCCAACCTTATTCACTCGGCCATGTTGGTTATGATGATGAAGGAGTTAAAACCAAACAGTGGGACCTGGTCAAAGAAGGTGTGCTAGTCAATTACCAGGCGACCCGAGATCAAGTTCATATGATTGACCAAAACGAATCTCACGGTTGCTGCTACTCGCAAAGCTGGCGAGATGTGCAGTTCCAACGCATGCCAAATGTGTCACTCAAACCCAATCCAACTCAAGATTTAAGCGCCAATGATATTATCAAAGGCGTTGAAAAAGGCATTTATATCGCTGGTCGTGGTTCATTCTCGATCGATCAACAACGTTATAACTTTCAATTTGGCGGACAACTCTTCTTTGAAATTAAGGACGGTAAAATCGTCGATCAGATCGAAGATGTTGCTTATCAATCTAACACTCAAGATTTTTGGAATTCTTGTACTCAACTGGCTGGTAAATCTGACTACCGAGTCGGCGGCTCTTTCTTTGATGGTAAAGGACAACCACCGCAAGTTAGTGCGGTGTCACATGGCTGCCCAACGGCTCGTTTCAATAATATCAATGTGCTTAATACTAAACGTAAAGTTTAGTCGTTGAATAAACGGAATAAATGAGGTGAATAATGTCAATCGTAACTGAAAAAGAAGCTAAAGCAATTTTGAAAAAAGTGCTCGCTTACTCCAAAGCAGATGAGTGCGAAGTCAATTTAAATGGCCAATTAACCGGTAATATCCGCTACGCCAGAAATACCGTGACCACCGCAGGTGAAGTCAGCGACTTAACCCTGGCGGTGCAATCGACCTATGGGAAAAAAGTGGGAGTCGCTACCATCAATGAGTTTGATGATGCATCACTCGAAAAAGTCGTCCGCCGAGCCGAAGTATTAGCCCAGCTTGCGCCAGATAATCCAGAGCAAATGCCAAATTTTGGTCCACAAAAATATTCAAAAATGAATACCTTCTTTCAATCAACCACAAAAATCACTCCTGAATTTCGCGCTCAAGCGGCAGAAGATAGCATTGCCCCTTCCAAACAGAGTCACTTGATTGCCAGCGGATTTCTCAATGATTCACATACTTTTTCCGCTATTATGAATAGTAACGGGTTGTTTGCCTACAATGTTGCTACCGATGTGAGTTTTACCGCGACCATCCGTACCGAAGATGGCAAAGGCTCAGGTTGGGTCACCAGAGATTTTTCCGATGTGAGTAAAATGGATACCGCCACCGCATCAAAAATTGCAATTGAAAAATCTTTAGGCTCAGTCGATGCCAAAGAGTTCGAACCCGGAAAATACACCGTGATTTTAGAACCAGCAGCCAGTGTGGGATTACTTCGTAACCTGTTTAATAATATGGACCAAAGAGCCGCCGATGAAGGGCGCAGCTTTCTCAGTTATAAAGCCAAAAAAGATGAAAAAGATGCTCCCAAGAATAAACTGGGCGAAAAAATGTTTGATGAGCGAGTGAATATTTACTCCGATCCACATCATCCGGACGTACCAACCGCCACCTTTGCTGGTGATGGCGCTCCGGTTGAAAAAATCGATTGGATTAAAAAAGGAAAAATTGTCAATCTGCAAAATTCACGCTATTGGGCCGATAAAACCAGTACAAAATACAATCCAACCGCCACCGGAGCTAACCAATGGTTAATGAGCGGCGGTAATGAAAGCCTTGAGGAAATGATTAAAAATACCCGGCGCGGAATACTCGTCACTCGCCTGTGGTATATCAGACAGCTTGATCCACAAACCTTGCTATATACAGGCCTGACTCGCGACGGGACTTTTTATATTGAGAATGGAAAAATCAAGTATCCGGTTAAGAATTTTCGTTTCAATGAAAGCCCCATTATCATGCTGAACAATATCGAAGCACTGGGTAAACCGGTTCGGATCGACGGTAACATGGTTCCTCCGATGAAGATCAGAGATTTTACTTTTAGCAGTTTATCAGACGCCGTTTAGGTTTAAAAATAGCCATCGACAACAAACTCTCAGGCGCATTTTGCTGGATTAATTCAAGCAGAATGCGCCTTTGTTTTATATGAGTTAAACTGTCGATAACAGACAATCATCGGTAAATCCTGTGGATCGAAGAAATTTTACCCAAGCTCTCTTGTTATCCAGTATTGCGAGCGGATTAGCCCCCAATCGTTTATTTGCGGCGACTCCTGAAGCTTATGATTTTTATTTTACCCGATTAAGTTATGAATCGGGTGATTGGGATGTGGATGAAAGAATGCCCGCCAACCTGCTTAATTCACTGATTGAATATACCACCATCCGGGTCGATCTGGCTGAGCGAATTATTCCATTATCTGATCCGGCAATGTTAAATGCGCCTTTTTGTTATTTGGCGGGGCACCGCTTAGTCGAATTTAGTCACGCAGAAAAACAAAATTTTGAAAACTACGTCAACAATGGCGGTTTTGTTTTTGTCGACGACTGTAATCATGATATCGATGGAGTCTTCGCTCAATCCTTTGAAGCACAAATGGCCGAACTATTTGGCAAACAGGCATTAAAAAAAATCCCTAATGACCACGATATCTATTCATCCTTTTTTAAATTTGATGGACCGCCAGATACAGG
>JAUUYO010000264.1 GCA_030590405.1 Kangiellaceae bacterium | reverse complement strand
TGCTAGAATTAAACTGGATCACATTGAAACTGTCTTGTGCTGATAAAGTGGAGAGGCCAAACTCAAGGGCCTTACGGGCTTGCCTGATCGACTCGCCACCCATTGAACCGGAAGTGTCGATCACAAAAACAATTTCTCGATTAATTTCATCCATATCCATCGGTTCAACTGAGGGCGGCAAAATCATCAGGCTTAAATAATTTTGGTCTGATTGACGTTCGGTAAATATAGCAGCTCTTGGCTGCATCGATGCAACTGGTTTCCAATTGAGAATAAAATCATGGTCTGCTTTCACATTTTGTTCAGAAAAATTAATTTGATAAGCGCTTTCTGTTTTTTGTTGATGATTGATTTTATGGCTGCTACTGGATAAATTTTGTAGCGCGAATCCAGCGTCGAGTTGAATATTGATGTTGGCAATATTATCCGGCGGTAGATCGCGGCTTTCATCAATGCCTGGAAATAACATTCTGATCTGACTGACCTGATTAATAAAACCATTATTATCAATAGTATCCCCTTTTTTAGTTGAAGGTGTTTGTGCAAAAGATTCGCGAACAATATGCCTGGGCTGATAGCGCGGGGTGATGGTCATTGGAAAACGGATCGAAAATCCCTTGTCTCGGTCATAGATCACATCTTGTTGATATTCGATAGTGATTTCAATGGTTTCATAAGGGCCGATATTGGCGACCGAATTGGTAAATAGATTAGGCCGATGCTGTTCAACCAGGGAAGCTTTTCGGCCTGATATTTTGGCCCGTTGATAGATTTTCTTGGCTTGCTGTTTTTCCTTGATTTCACCAACGATCAACCGCTCGCCAATTTTCATGGTTAAGTGATCCACCGCGGCATTGTCTGGCAGGGGAAATAAGTACTTACCTTCCACCCATTGGTCACGATCGTTTTTAAAGGACTGGACCACGGTGACTCTGGCGGTTAGCCCGGTAATCGCCATATTGATATTGGTGTTTAAGCTAAGCGCGGTAAATTCTTGTTGCTGCTGGTTGGTTACCCACAAAGTACCCGATCGCGGTTCTTTTGAATTTTCGGTCGCGGCCTTTAACAGTAGTGGCAGTAATAGATTTAAGCAAATAATTGAAATAATACTGATCTTTAAAAGCCTGGCGAAAAGTAACTGGCGGTTTTTGCTCTGGTTTAACATTTTCAATCCTTGTTGTTATTGATAATGTGTGTATTTCAACAGCTAAAGGGAGCGAAAGCTGGGGGGCAATATGCCAATGATGGGTTCAAAGGTGGCAAAATTATGTCTGCATCGAAGGTCAATCACTCAGCTCTTGAAGTACAAGCGGAATAACAGTTAGAATACAAAAAACGTGACTCATTTCTGTCTTCAGGACGATTAAGCCATTGCAACCAGATCAAAACCTTACAAGCGGCCATCAACCCAAACGATATTTATTTTTTGTCGCACAAAATTATAGCTACGCAATTTTAAGACCTTTGCAGAAAGAAATTCTGGCACATGGTGACCAGGTTAGATGGTTTTTATTTGGTGATGAAATCGACAGCGGTTATTTGCATTCAGATGAAGTTCGGCTGTTAACCATCTCAGAGGTGATTGATTATGATCCTCAAGCGAATTTTGTACCGGGTAATTTCATCCCGAGTTTTATTCCGGGCTTAAAAGTCGGCGTATTTCACGGGTTTAATGTCGGTAAAATGAATCGTCGCGGCAACAGCGATCATTTTAATATACGCGATTGTTTCGATCTTTATTGCACCCAGGGGCCAAATACCACCGAGCGGTTTAAACAGCTGGCTAAAGAATATGGTTATTTTAGTGTGGTCGAAACCGGCTGGCCTGCGATGGACCCGTTATTTCAATCTCAATCGACTAATAAAAACAATCGACCAACGATTATTATGTGCTCGACCTTTTCCCGCAATCTGACCTGCGCGCCGCATTTGTATGATGAGGTTAAAAAGCTCAGCCAAAAATCCGATTGGCAGTGGTTGGTACAATTTCATCCTAAAATGTCGCAAGAGATTGTCGATAAGTACAAAGCGCTCAGCAACGACAACTTAAAATTTATTGAAACCGATAACGTGTTGCCATTGTTGCAACAAGCCGATGTGATGCTGTGTGATACCTCTTCGGTTTTGTTGATGTTTATTTTGCAAGGTAAACCGGTGGTGACTTTTAATAGTAATACCAAGGGTGAGCATTTGATTGATTTTGGCGAGCCTGCTGAATTAAAAAGGCACTTGAATAATGCGTTGATCCGACCCGCCAACTTGATCAAAGAGATCAACCAGTTTAATCAGGAGCTACACCCTTATCGAGATGGCAAGTCTTCGGCGCGGGTACTCGAAGCGGTTGAAGGGTTGATTGATTCACCGGTAAAGTTAGCTAAAACAAAACCGATGAATTTTTTACGGAATTTTAAAGCGCGAAAAAAACTCAATTACTGGAAAATTTAGCCTACTTTCACAGTTATATGATATTTTAACCACTGAAAAATGAGGATCAATTATATCTAATTGATTTTACGCCATTTCCATATTAATCTGCACTCTAATCAAAAGGCGTTAAGAATAAAATGATAAATATACTTACGCTTGAATTCACGGCTATACAATGGGATAAGCATGAAGCATCTAGTCTTTTTAATTTCGTTAGGAATCGTCGCTGGTACTATTTGGGTGATTAAAACGAATACTGCCCCCATAATGGTAACTTTGTTAGTTTTGTCATTTATTGGGGTGTTCTTACAGATACCGAGTACACTTAAAACGAAGTTTGTGCGTCAACTAAATATTGCTATTTTTCTGTCGGTTGCCGCATCTGCAGTTATGGCAATATATGGAATATAAAATAGCAAATGCAGAACACCCAAACCTGTTAAAGGTTTGGGCATCTTGACCATAGAGCTTTTATCGCTGAAGCTTTATTCGAAATTTGCGGTGGTTGTTTGATCGGCAATCACTGTGGCATTAATACTGACGATAAACTCAATATCTTCATCCGTTTCAGCTAAATCATCAGCCGCCTGACAAGTGATGGCGAGGGTATAATCTGCAGGACTTAAATAGCCGACAGTATAATCGTAAGTACTATCCGCATTGTTAAATTCAACATTAGCACTGGTTAATGGAGGAGTTTGGCTACCTTCATCATCGGCTACAATGTCTAAACCTTCGTAAGTATAAACTACCACACCGTTGCTGCAAGCTTCTGATTCTGCGATTGCATTGGTGACTGTTCCTTGAATATGACCCGCTTCGTTATTGTCAATTAGTCGAAGTGCAGGCTTTAAGAAATAGTCATCTACCCGACCAACAGGATCAACCACTGACTTCCTTAAATCGAAATCAATCACAAAAGATGCATGACTACCTTGGGTCACGGTGATACCTCTAACGAGTTTTAGACCGGTTTCATTACCGCTCGGTACTGTTAGAGAAAAACTACTGCCGTCTTCAAAGCTGATAAATGAATCCATGGTATTCGCTTCGGCGTTCACTTTTAGTCTCATCCACTGATAAGAACCGGCTTCAACTTCAACATCATCGAGCAAGTTAGCCGCGTTGGTTCCTTGCAAAGCTAATAAATCGATTTGTCTGGCAGCATCAAAATCAATGCTAAAAGCAGGGCCGCCAGATGGTTTTAATTCAACCCCGGTAAACTCAACGACCACTTCGGTTGCGCCATCAACAGGGGCATCGGTAAGGTCGAGGGATAAGGTCGTTGAATCATCGGATGAACTATTACAGGCGGTAATAAAAACGACCAAAAAGATTGCCAAACTGGCATTTATTAACTTTGTGAAAGACACCATGCTTAAATACTCCTAAAAGGTAATGATAAATTAATTAGAAGACTTCCATTAGTGATTAGATGTAAAAAGAAGCTTAGAAAAATACTAACCTCAGAAGTCTTAAACCTTTACACGGCTTAAATCACAAAAAGTTCCGATTTTTTGCTAAAACGCATAATAATCAATACCAAGACTTAACTCGGATCTTTGATAGTCATACAGATCAAAGTTTTCATTATTATTATCTGATTGATAATGAATGTTAACCGAGAGTTTAGGGGTTAGTTTGTATTCACTTTGTAGCCGAAATATGAATAAGTCCGATTGTCGTGTGGCCTGCTTAAATTCTAAATCGCTATCTAATAGTCTATCTTCACCGCTGTAGGATGCCATAATATATTCAAACCCAAAGGTGAAGCTTAGTGATGCAGAATAAGCCCATTTTAGTTTGCTACTAAGACTATGGCTATGGGGCGAATAGCTAAAATAATTTCCTCTTGCTTTAATGTCTTTTCGGTTATTTGTTTCAAAGGTATAGCCTGCTATCAGTCTCGCCTGGCCGAACGTCCACTCAGCGTCTACTTGAAGAGTGAGTATGTTGCCAGTTAAATAGCCAAATCCGCTGCTTCCATGAAAATACCCGGGAATAAAACGAGTGCTGATTAAGGTGTCATC
>JAUUYO010000290.1 GCA_030590405.1 Kangiellaceae bacterium | reverse complement strand
TTCAGTGGTCAGATAGTTACCATTGTTTTCCTGCACAACCTTTAAGGTCGGCATAATTGGCGGACGCTTTCGTTCGGGTGGATATTTTTTTATCCAGACTTCGATCTCATCAATCTCCGCCTGAGAAATCAACTCTTTCAGATGCAGGGATTTATCGTAATTTAAGTCAGTCATTAGCGATCTATCTCCCCAAAAACCACATCCATGGTACCAATAATAGCCACTACATCGGCCAACATATGGCCTTTGCTCATTTCATTCATTGCTGCCATATGGGCAAAACCCGGCGCGCGAATTTTTAATCGATAAGGCTTGTTAGCTCCATCAGATAATAAATAAATACCGAACTCCCCTTTAGGGTGTTCAACTGCGGCGTAAGCTTCACCTTCAGGAACACAATAACCTTCAGTGAAATGTTTAAAATGATGGATCAAGGATTCCATATTTTCCTTCACATCAGCTCGACTGGGTGGGGTGATTTTATGGTCGTCGACAATCACCGGTCCTTCATTTTTCTTTAACCATTCGATGCACTGGCGAATGATCCGATTCGACTGGCGCATTTCTTCAACTCGCACCAGATAACGATCGTAACTGTCACCATTTCGTCCTACGGGTATATCAAAATCCATTTTTGCATAAACATCGTAAGGCTGTTTTTTACGTAAATCCCAAGCGACTCCAGATCCTCTTAACATCGGACCGGTAAAGCCTAATTGAAAAGCTCGCTCTGGCGAAACTACGCCAATGCCGACCAGACGTTGTTTCCAAATTCTATTTTCAGTCAACAGTGATTCGTACTCATCCACCGCTGCGGGAAATGTTTCAGTAAAATCCCAAATAAAGTCGAGCAATGAACCTTGTCTATTTTCATTTAAGGATTTTAGTTTTTTATCATTACGCCAGGGAGATTTATCGTACTGTGGCATGCTATCTGGTAAATCACGATAAACGCCGCCGGGGCGAAAGTAAGTGGCATGCATGCGGGTGCCCGAAACCGCTTCATAGGCATCCATAAGTGGCTCTCTGTCCCTAAAACAATACAAAAACATGGTCATGGCACCGACGTCTAAGCCATGCGCGCCTAACCACATCAAATGGTTTAAAATACGAGTAATTTCAGCAAACATCACTCGGATATATTGCGCTCGCTCAGGCACCTGAATTTTCAATAGCTTTTCGATGGCGAGTACATAGGCGTGTTCATTACACATCATCGACACATAGTCGAGCCTGTCCATATAACCAATGCTTTGATTATAAGGTTTTATTTCGGCCAGTTTTTCGGTTGCACGATGCAATAAACCGATGTGCGGATCGGCTCGCTCAATGACTTCTCCGTCCATTTCGAGGATCATTCGCAGCACACCATGCGCCGCTGGATGCTGGGGCCCAAAATTTAAGGTGTAATGTTCTATTTCAGCCATAAAAGTTACTTTTTGTTATCGTTTTATTACTTATAAAATTAAAAAAGTTTCACTATTTTTATCTTATTACCCGAGGAACTAATATTCGTTCTTCAATCGTAACGGGTTCGTAAATGCACTGTTGTTTTTCTTCGTCATAGCGCATTTCCAACTCGCCAATCATCGGAAAATCTTTACGGAAAGGATGTCCAATAAATCCATAGTCGGTTAGCAAGCGACGTAGATCCGGATGGCCATCAAATAAGATCCCAAATAAATCAAAGGCTTCTCTTTCAAACCAGTTGGCACCATTCCAAAGATCGACCACACTGGGGACTAACATCGAATCCTCTTCAACAAAAACTCTCACCCGAAGTCGCTGATTAAGGGTGACTGACAATAAATGATAAACCACCGCATAACGGGCTTTTTGCCACTGGCTTTTAGGTTGCTCCTGCCGACCTCTTTCAAAGCCTTCGGCGGATGCTTCATTTGTTGCCCACTCATCTAAACCGTAAGTTAGATAATCAACCCCGGCGATATCAATTAATTGCTCGAATAAAAATTCATCGTTATCACGAAGCTGTTTTAAAATACCAACCAGATCTTTTATTTCAACTTCAATCGTCAATTCACCAAGAGCTGTAATGCTTGAGATTAACTGCCCCTTAAAGTGTTGATTGACAGATTCTTTTAATTTCGAGAATGCATTAGCCATTGTTTTGTAATACCTGTCGCATTTTTACACCTTTCTCATAATGGTGTTAGTACGTTTGATTTTGTTTTGTAATTGAATAACACCAAACATCAATGCCTCAGCTGTTGGCGGGCAGCCCGGCACATAAATATCCACCGGTACAATGCGGTCACAGCCACGCACGACGGCATAAGAATAATGATAATAACCGCCACCGTTGGCGCAAGAACCCATAGAAATCACCCATTTAGGTTCTGGCATTTGATCATAAACTCGGCGAAGTGCTGGCGCCATTTTGTTGGTTAAAGTGCCTGCGACGATCATCACATCTGATTGACGTGGGCTAGGACGAAATACGATCCCAAATCGGTCAAAATCATATCGTGCGGCACCGGCTTGCATCATCTCAACGGCGCAGCAAGCCAGGCCAAAGGTCATCGGCCACATGGAACCTGTTCTTGCCCAATTAACCAGAGTATCAATCCCGGTAACTAAATACCCTTTGCCGGATTGCTTTACGCCACCGGTTTCTTTGGCAAGCGCTTCCTCAAGTTCAGGCAAGGTTGGAGACACCAATGGGTTAGGTGCCGATGGGTTAAGTGCTGATTGGTTAAGTGCTGATTGATTTTGCGTTTGCGTTACTCCCATTCGAGCGCCCCTTTCTTCCATTCATAGATAAAACCAACCACCAATAAACCTAGAAACACCCCCATTGCGCCAATCCCGAACCAGCTAAGCTCCTGAAATACCACCGCCCAAGGAAATAAGAAAGCAACTTCCAGGTCAAAAATAATAAACAGGATGGCCACCAGGTAAAAACGAACATCAAATTTGCTACGGGCATCATCGAACGCATCAAAACCACATTCAAACGGGAGGGTTTTATCAAAGTTATCTTTGCGGGGCGCAGCAAAAAAGCCCACAATTTCCAGGAAGGCTCCAAAACCAAGGCCTATAGCGATGAAGACAAGTATGGGTAAGTAGTTTTCTAACATGCTCTATCCCGTTTATTTTTTAGCCAGCCGCCTATTCAGTAATGGCCAACTGGCATCCATAAGTCTTAGGTTGAACCCTTTCAATTGATTTGAATTTTGTTGTACAAAAGGATTCACTAATCGGTCCGAGCTTATATTAGTTGGTTATCACCGTCGATGTCATTAAAAATTCTGAAAAATATTGATCTGAACTCGTAAATTGAACATAAAACAATCAAAAGCCGTTGATTCTATTGATTTTAAACTTAAGAACTCGGTCTTTTCAAGGGTGATAGTCAAACTTAAGAAAAAATGCCTGGTTGATTTGTTATTTAACAAATCAATGCAGTGCACAATTTATTTGAGAAATTATTGTTGAAACGCTTGTCGACCTGCATTGTAAGTATCGACTAGATAATCGATACCAGATTGTTCATAAGGGCGCAATCCACTCATAATGATTTGCTTTTCGCCATGACCAATCGACTCCCCTTCGGCCCTTAAATCAAAATTCATGGTTACCATGCCGCGCTTACCGGTCACATCAAACTGACAATTTTGCAATACTACCTCGGGCGCGACCTCCGAAAACCGCTCAAATGACAACTGCATTTGGTCGTAAATAACCATCGGCTTGCGAGT
>JAUUYO010000068.1 GCA_030590405.1 Kangiellaceae bacterium | reverse complement strand
TGAATTTTAACCCCAGCAATAATTGGCAGTAAGGGGCTTAATTCTTTCCTGACTGCGTTCATTGCTTCTTCATTTTGAAAACCCGGTTTCATATAAAGTCTGACAATTGACCAGTTATCGCTCCACCAACTATAAATGGATTGAACATTAAATTTTTCCTTATGGGGGGTTAAAGCTTTTTCTATTTGAGAGATGACTTTTTCTTTTTGAGTTAGTGAGATTGCTTCGGTAAAATCAACTTTCATACCGACAAACATTTCTGTTGGCGCTGCATCGAAATTAAAATTCATATTACTCACAGGAAAAATCGTTGACCCCAAAAGCGATAATCCGATAACTACCGATATCCAGCGATGCTTTAAGGTAAATCCAAGTACCAACTCATATTTAGCCTGTATTTTATCCATTACCGGCGTTTTAACTGGCTTACTTTGTTTTTTGAGTAAGCGTTTTGAAGCTAATGGTATCAAAGTCTGACTAACTAATAATGATGCGAGCAAAGTGATCACAATGGTGATACCCAATTCCTGCAAGATGATATTCATATTGGTTGGCTTAGAAAAAATCATTGGTAAGAAAACGATAACTGAAGTGAGTGTTGCGGTCATTACCGCAATGGAAACTTCTTTTGAACCTAAAATTGCCGCAACTCGACCACTGTATCCCTTCTTTTGAAATCGATCGATATTTTCCATTACAACCACGGCGTTATCAACCAGCATTCCGAGCCCAACAATTAATCCCAGCAATGAAATCGTATTAAGGGATTTTCCTTGCATCCAAATCACACCACAAGTAACAATTAAAGAAAAGGGAATACAAGCAACTGCGACCAATGTTGTGGTCACTTTTCTTAGAAAAACAAACAGAACCAAACAGGCTAATATTGCGCCAAAAAAACCTGTTTGCTGTAGGTCGCCTAAAGTGTTTTTTATTTCTTTCCCCTGGTCTTGCCAGACTAAAAAATTGATCCCATCAAGCTCAGGATCATCTTGCATCTGAGCGATCCGCTTATGGATGGCATCGGTAATTTCAACGGTATTAGCAGTAGATTCCTTTGCAACATTTAATCCAATCGCAAAATTTCCATCTAAATGTCGACCATACTCTAAAGGCGGCTCGATATAAGTTATATCTGCGACATCCTGTAATTTTAATTGGGAGTTTATTAATGGCATGCGTCTTATTTGATCGAGATTAGATAATGCACCAACCGCCCTAAAAGATATTTTACTTTGCTCGCTACGCAATAAACCGAGCGCACTGTTTTGATTATTTTTGGCAATGCTCAACCAAACATCTCTTGGGTCAATTTGATGTTTTTTAAGCGCACCTAAATTGAGGTTCACTCGAATTTCTCTTGGGTTGACCCCATCTAAAGATACCACCGCCACCCCTGGAATTCGCTCTAAAAGCTTGACGATTTTTCGTTCTAATAACTCATAACTTTTGCTGAGATCTCGCCCCGAGGCAATACGCGCCTCTAAGATCGTTTCCCCCGTTTCTCGCGGATTCCAGTTTTCTGACAATATAATACGGTCGACATCTTCAGGTAATTCACCTCTGGTCCTGTCAACTCGCTCTCTAATTTCAGCTCGAACCAGATCCATATTGACATCAAAATCGAAGTTGAGATTTATTCGTACGCCACGATGGTCGCTATTTGACCACATTTGCGAAAGTCCATTGATGGATGCCAGAGATTCTTCCAGAGGGCGAACGATCATTCGTTCAGTCGCTTTGGGCGAAGCATTTAGATAATTCACCACGACCCATAGGCGCTTTTGCTCGGCTTCTGGCATAAAGGCTAATTCGAGGCGAGATAGAGCAATCAAGCCAAGGACTAACAAGCTAATTAAGCCCATTAACGTGGCAATTGGTTTTTTAACAGCTAGTTCAGGTAAAGTCATAGCAATCCTCGATATAAATCAGACGTTCCAGTTTCTTATCCCTATTCCTGATGCACTGCCTCAATTTTCTCAGCATCATGCAAGCTTTGATCAAGCCGTTCAAGTTCTTCATCGGTGGTCACTCCTGATGGCATAATCAAATAACTGACGGGAATAATTAATAAAGTCAAAGTGGTGGAAACCACTAAACCGAAAGAGACGACAACCGCTAAAGGTGCTCTGAGTTCCGCGCCTTCGCCAAAACCAATGGCCATCGGCAATAAACCGAGTACGGTAGTAAAGGTTGTCATTAAGATAGGTCTAAGACGCGATTTACTCGCCACCACAATAGCTTCTAATTTTTCAAGCCCTTGACGGCGAGCATGATTAATCGCATCGACCAATACAATCGCATTATTCACCACCACACCGATTAAAAACACCACACCAATCATCGAAATAACACTTATTCCATAACCACTAAATAATAATCCGAATATCACGCCAATTAAAGACAATGGAATGGTCAACAAGATAATGAAGGGATGACCTAAATGTTCAAAGGTCGCCGCCATCACCAAATAAACTAAAAAAATGGCCAAAATAATCGCAAAATACATGCTGTTAAACGATTGTTGCATCTCTTTATTTTGCCCGCCAAATTCAAAATTCAGCTCGGCTGGCGGTGGATTATTTTTAATTAGCTGACGAATATCTTTGGTCACCTGATTCAAGCTACGTCCTTTTAAATTACCGGCGATAATGGCGACTCGTGATTGTTGGATCCGATCAATTGAAGCCGGCCCTTGTAGCGATTCAATTTTTGCCACGGCTCTCAAAGTCACTGGTCGACCGTCAATTTCACCGATCACCATATTTTCCATGTCGTTGACGCTGTCTCGATCGACTTCGCGATTTCTTAATCGAATATCAATTTGCCTGTCCGGTTGCTGAAATCGAGACACGACACTACCGTTAACTCTTCGGTTAAGGGTTTGGGAAACAGACTCGATATTAAAACCTAATCGAGCTAATTGTTCTCGGTCAAAGCGAACGACCAATTCTGGATTACCGGTTTCCAATGAAGCCCGCACATCAATTAATCCTTTTACCTGGCTGATTTGAGGCAATAACTCCAAAGTATAATCGCGCATGGCTTCAAGATCTTCACCATAAAACAATAATTCCATTGGGGTTTTCAAACTAAAAAAAGACGGTCGACCAAATTGCGCATTGGCTTGTGGTAACTGACTATAGGCATCACGCAACTGTTGGATCACCCTTTGTTCCATTTGATTATCAGCACGGTCTTTAATCACGATGCTAATTTGAGCCAAATTTTCGTCTTTGGTTTTAAGTGAGAGTCCACCGCTCACATTGCGACTACCCACTGACACATAAACAGAATTAACCTCTGGATTTTGCAGCGCGATCGCTTCCATTTTTTCGAGTAATTTATTGGTGGTCGGCAACGCGGTTCCTTCTGGCATACTGACATCAAAATAAAACTCACCCTCACTCAACTGGGGGATCAACTCGGTCGGGAGCCTGGGAACTAGTAAAAGAGTCAAAAAGAAAATGCTAAAGGCTGTTACTAAACTAAACCATTTAAAGCGAAGCACCGCGCGTAAAATTCTTTCATAGTGCGAAGAAAATTTGCCTAATGAATTAATAGATGATTTTTCACTGAGTTCTTTTTTCTGACTAGTTTTTCCTTGTTCTGCTAAAGCAACTTGCTTTTGTTTACCAAGAGATGCCAGCATCGGAATTAACGTAAAAGAAACCACCAACGACATCATTAAGCTAAAAGTGACAGTTAGCGCTTGATCACGAAATAGTTGCCCGGCAATTCCTTCGACAAAAACAATCGGAATAAAAACCGCGATGGTGGTCAGTACTGAAGCCGTAACCGCCCCCCCAACTTCGGCGGTCCCTTGAATGGCCGCTTGATAAATGGATAAACCTTTTTCTCTTTGCCGGTGAATAGATTCCAACACCACAATGGCGGAGTCCACCAGCATGCCCACACCTAAGGTCAAACCGCCGAGTGACATGATATTTAATGACACATCAAAACGATACATAAAAATAAACGCCGCGATCACTGACAAAGGGATTGAAGTGGTAATAATGGCCGTCAGTCTGAAATCTCTTAGAAAGATCCAGAGAACACCGATAGCGAGTAACCCACCAAATAATAACGATTGTTTCACCTCACTGATGGATTGTTCGATAAAACGTGATTGATCAAATTGCACCGCAATTTTAACGCCTTTTGGCAATTTTCTTTGCAGGCTAGAAATCTTTGCTTTGACCGCATTGGCAACATCAACCGTATTAGCATCTCCCTCTTTATACAAAGATACCAGAATACCTTCATCACCATCAAACCGAGCGATTTCTTCTTTATCTTTACTGGTCCAGACGACATCTGCCACATCACCTAATCTGACCGATGGTTTATCTGGCGCGGTGATCCTTAGATCTCTGATCTCTTGCAAATTGTCATATTCATTTAAGGTACGAACCAATAACTGGGTTTGATCGTTTTTAAGCGAACCGCCCGGGCGATTGATGTTGGAGTTTTTTAATAGCTGGCTTAATTGCTCCAGATTAATCCCCATCGCAGCCACTTTTCCCTGGTGAATATTGATATGGATCTCTTCTTCTTCACCGCCTTGTATTTTTGCCGAGGCGACGCCTTCGATCCGCTCCAGAGTTTCCTTAACGGCTTTATCCCCCAATAAACGTAATCGAGTGAGAGAAATACCACCGCTTAAACTGATCTTCATAATAGGATCTAAAGCCGGATCATAACGCAATACAATCGGAGTATCGGCCTCTAGCGGTAATTGTAAACGGTCCAGTTTTTCACGAATATCCATCGCCAGATTAGTCATATCCGCTTCCCAGCCAAACTCCAGAGTGACTTCTGATATGCCGGATCGCGAAACCGAATGAATTTGCTTAAGTCCTTTAAGCACTCCAACCACTTCTTCAACCGGTCTTGTAATCAGTTGCTCGATTTCTGCAGGCGCGGCATTGGCAAATTCTGTTTGAACGGTGAGTGATGGATAACTTAATGAAGGAAGGAGATTAATCGGCAGTCTTGAAAAACCAACGGTGCCAAAAGCAATCAATGCCAACGATACCATTAAAATAGTCACCCGGCGCGTGACCGAAAATTCGACCACTTGTCGAATCATGGCTGGCCTCGTTTATTGTTAGTACCACTTTTTTTTATTTCAGCGTTGCTCTTTTGTTGACGACTCTTTTGTTGACGACTCTTTTGTTGAATGTTATTAGTCTCTGATAAAACTTCAACCAGCACATCATCATTAAGCGTTCTTTGGCCTTTTACTACAATTGAATCGGTTGCGCTGATCCCAGCTATAATTTCGGTTTGTTCACTCATCACAAATCCGGTAGTAACCGGCACTCGACGTGCCTTATTTTTTTCGACAATATATAAAAAGTGTTTACCGCGCTCCTCTATAATCGCCACGCTAGAAACCAATAGAGCATTTTCATGTTTATCTGTCACCATTTTAACTTCAGTAAAATCTCCGGGGCGAACACTGACTGGATAATCATCGAGCCTTAGTGTGATTTTTATGGTCCCGCTAGTGGGATCAACGATCGGACTGATCAACTCAACATTTGCGCTCAATGATTGTGTCACACCATCAATTCTTAACTGTACCTTCTGTCCTTTTTCCACCCCCCCAAGTCGATTAGCCGGAATATGTACTCGAACCAACAAAGGACGAATGGACATCATACGAAATAATAATTCACCTTGGCCAACATGCGCGCCCAGGTCAACCTCTCGCCATACCACACGGCCATCAAAAGGTGCCGCGACCCGAGTATAAGAAAGTGCCAATTCCGCCAATTGCTTTTCGGTTTCGGCAGTTTGAAAATTATTTTCCGTGATTTCCCATTCAGTAGGCGAAACCATCCCCGACTTTTTCATTTTGCTTAAGCGTTTAAATTCTCTTGAAGCGCTGGCCAATTTTTGCTCCGCCTGTTTGAGACGTAATTGCTGATCGTCATCATCAAGGATCAATAATACTTCACCAGTTAGTACATCATCTCCTTCTTCATGCAATATTTTTTTAACTACTCCAGATGTTCGAGAATTTATTTTGGCATCACTGCTCGGCTCAATGGTTGCGGTAGTCACATAATAGGAAGCGGCGAGTGCTTTAGCTGGCGCTTTTACTTCAACCGGAATTGCTTTAGCAGCTCGTTTGCCAGCAGGATTTGATTTACCGTCGCTTTGAGCCGAATCATCGCCACCACAGGCGAATAAAAAAAGCGCGACCAAGCAAGAGAAAAAAATGTAACCAGTTGTTTTATTAGAATTTTTATTCATCTTTATCGGTGATCTTTCAATCTTAATTAAATAATCAGAAAGTATAACTTATTTAAACCGTATTTTGAGGATCGGGTAGGTCCGGGTAGGTAAATATCAGGTAATGTAAATGTAAGGGAATGTGTACTGAAAAAAGGTCTTTCCGGGTATTATGCCTATAGTCTATTTGGACAAACGATACATCACTGAGGTCTAAGAGCAATTCTTTTTCAAAAATTCGCCCGACTTTTTTTACCCCATCAAAATTCATGGTGCCGCTGTTGATATTAACCGTTTTTTCTAATAGCTCCATTGACTCCTCTAATCCTTGATCAATTTCTGCGACTAGCAAGGACTCTATATCGTCGAGCGAACTCGATTGAATATTGGCGATATTAACGATCAAAAACAATAGGAATAAATTGGATGCTTTCATTGCAGACACTATTTTTTTATTGGCTAATAGTTTGAATTTACTTCAATTATGAGCAATGAGAAAGACTAACCTCGGCCTGCAAGCCAGCCAAATCAATTTTACCATAGCCAAATTCTATCGTTCTCTGAGAGGATTTTCTGGTATTATTCCTTGCACTAAAAACATACTAAATCGAAAAGCCCATACAATGCTAACCGTTATTTCTCCTGCAAAAAGTCTGGATTTTGAAAGCCCTATCCCTACGATAAAAACCAGCAAACCTCGTTTTCTTAAACAATCACAGCAAATCATTGATCAAATTAAACAGCTTGCGCCGCAAGATATCGCCAGCTTAATGAAATTAAGCGATAAATTAGCAGTGTTAAATTATGACCGCTTTCAAGCATTTCAGACGCCTTTTACCAAGAAAAACGCCAGAGCGTCGGTATTTGCTTTTCGAGGTGATGTTTATCTTGGTTTAGATGCAGACAGCTTGTCTGAAGATGATTTAGAATTTGCCCAAAGTCACTTAAGGATTTTATCGGGATTGTACGGTGTACTTAGACCTTTAGATTTAATGCAAGCTTATCGGTTAGAAATGGGCACAAAATTTGAAAATAAAACAGGAAAAAACCTGTATGAATTTTGGGGCGATTCTTTGAATCAATCAATTGAAAAAGAACTTGATAAAAGTGACTCTCAAGTTCTGGTTAACCTGGCGTCTAATGAATACTTTAAAGCCATTAGGGCTAAAAGTCTTTCCCACGAAATCATTACCCCGGTATTTAAAGATTTTAAAAACGGTCAGTATAAAGTAATCAGCTTCTTCGCCAAAAGAGCGCGGGGAATGATGAGTCGATACATTATTCAGAATCGAATAGACCAACCAGAAGATTTGAAAGGCTTTAATTTGGGCGGTTATAAAATCAGTAAAAAATTGAGTAGTAATAAGGAATTTGTTTTTACTCGAAAACAAGCTTGATTGGTAGCCCCCCATAACTACCGATTTCTCCTTTTACAAACCATTAAAAGCCTGAACTCTCGGTTCCACCAAAACATTTGGATAATGTTCCAAAACATCTATTCACCTTGAGCTTATTCATTTAAGTTCAATTTTATTGTCACTGTTTTAGCCGGTAGACTACCAAAATTGACATTGCAACACCATAACACTATGATGTTATGACGTTATCAGTTATTTCTTAGAGGTATTTAGATGAGTTCCCTATCAAAAAGATCGACTGTTTACTTTGAACCTGCTATTCATCAGGCTTTAAAGCTAAAAGCCGCCTCAACCCACCTTTCAATATCAGAGCTTATTGATGAAGCTGTCCGTTTGCTAATGAGGGAGGACCAGGAAGATATTGCTGCCTTTTCAGAAAGAGTAAATGAACTAGAAATCAGCTATGAAGCTCTGATTAATGATTTGAAGAAGCATGGCAAAATATAAGATTACTTTCAAAAAATCAGTTGCTACAGACCTTCGAAGCATTCCAAACCAAGATGTATCACGAATCTTAAATCGAATTGATGGATTGGCAGAAGATCCACTGGCTGATGGATGTATCAAGTTATCTGGACAAGCATTATATCGTGTGCGACAGGGAATTTATCGCATTATCTATGAAATCAAAGAGGAAATATTGGTCATACAAATTGTTAAAGTTGGACACCGTTCAAGTGCCTATAAAAACAATTAACCAGCTGGCTATCCTTTTAACGATTACTACTTCGCCACAACAGTCAAAATACGTAACCTACGGGCGTTAGTTCAAAAAGGAAAGAGCAAATGAAAATAATAACAACACTACTCTTATAACAACACTACTCTTATAACAACACTACTCTTATAACTGATATTCTTATAACTGATATTCGGAAAAAACCTCAAATATGGATATCTACAAGATTAAATAAACCAAAAATAATTAGACTTTTTCTGTCTGGATTGAATAAACTAACCATCTGATTATTAGTCATAAAAAAACCATGAAACCTTCACTAAAACCCCAAAATCCTAATTTCTCATCCGGTCCTTGTAGCAAACGTCCGGGATATGATATCCAGCAGTTAAAAATCGATACGCTAGGTCGCTCCCACCGCTCCGCTTTAGGCAAACAAACTTTAGCCAAAGCCTGCGATGACACTGCGGCAATATTGGGGTTACCCGAAGGATATCGAGTCGGCATTGTTCCGGCCTCTGATACTGGCGCGGTTGAAATGGCTTTGTGGTCTTTGCTGGGTAAAAGAGGCGTGGATGTTTTAGCCTGGGAGTCATTTGGCAAAGGTTGGGCCAATGACATTGAAAACCAGTTGAAAATTGAAAATACCCGCTGCCTTAAAGCTGATTATGGACAATTATCGAATTTATCGGAGGTTAATTTTGATAATGATGTCGTATTTACCTGGAACGGTACAACTTCAGGAGTAAAGGTTCCAGATGGTGAGTGGATCCCAAAAGATCGCTCTGGCCTCACCATTTGCGATGCTACTTCAGCAGTTTTTGCGATGGAACTTCCATGGGAAAAGCTCGACGTCATTACCTTTAGTTGGCAAAAAGTACTTGGCGGCGAAGGCGCACATGGCATGTTGATTTTGAGCCCTCGAGCAGTGCAGCGATTAGAAAATTATACGCCTGGCTGGCCATTACCAAAAATTTTCCGATTAACAAAAAATGGTAAATTAAACGAAGGAATTTTCCGTGGCGCAACCATTAACACTCCGTCGATGTTATGTGTCGCCGATTATCTTGATGCTTTAAATTGGGTAAAGAGTTTAGGCGGGATCTCTGCGGCAATTGAGAAATCACAAAATAATCTAGCGGTAGTAGAAAAATTTGTTGTACAAAATGACTGGATTGATATTTTGGCTGTGGCTGCTGAAACAGTTTCTAATACCAGTATTTGTTTGACTTTGAAGGCTGAACCCACACAAGTTAAAGAGATAGTAAAAATACTGGATAATGAAGGCATCGCCTTCGATATTAGTTCTTATGCTGATGCGCCAGCTGGCATTAGAATCTGGGGAGGTGCAACTGTCGAAGCATCGGATCTTTCGGCCCTTTTGCCATGGATAAAATGGGCTTATGAATCAGTGCTCAATAGAAAGTAGGAGTTGACATTTAGACAATCAATAGATCTTCCGAATAAGTATCCGATCTACTTTTTTCAGGTTTTTATTACTATTTCTTTCAAAAGATAGCGCTAATGGAACAATCTGATCCTTAAACTCACTTAGGCTAAAAAAACACTCCGAATTAGTTATAATCAAGACAATATTCGGAGGTTAGTTTTTTGGCGATTAATATCAGTGCGCCAGTTCAAGTGAATGTGAGCCAAAATAAACCGCAGGCTTCCATTAACATAGCTGGTGAAACATCATCAATCAATACTCAATTGGGTACTTCTACGGGAATACGCAACAATGGAATTTCGCCAACGCCAGTGGTACAGATCAGTCTAGAACGCACATCTAACGAGCCAGTATTAGAAAGTCCTTTTATACAGATTACTAAACAATCTGCGGAGAGCAACAATTCATTAAATCAGAATTTTACGCAAACGGTTTCCGCAGATAATACGCAGCTACAAGTACGAGAATTAATTCAGCAACAACAAAGTGTTCAATCTCGTAAACAGCAATTACAAAACCAGGAAGATGCGATAGAAAAAGAAATCAGCCAGTTGCAACAAAAAGAGCTGGAAATTAATCGTAAGCGATTTCAACTGCAACAACAGTCAACCGGTAACTTACTTAACATACAGGTTTAAATAAATACACCGTTTTAACAAAGGATCAAATTATGGAAATTTCAGCTAATATATCTCATGCTCAACTTAATACTCAGCAAAGCGTCGAGCGTACTCGCGATGATAACCGAGATGAGTTGGAAATCAATCAAGCCAATGCGCCAGTGGAAGAAGCAGATAGAGCCACAACCGCCGAGCCAGTGCAAGAAACCACTGCCAGCGAACAAACTCAAAATCAAAATAATGAACAAGTGAGCAGAGAGAGAAATGAAGCGCCCACGCCGGAAGAGACTTTGGGTAGTCAGATTGATATTCGGGCTTGAGATCGTTGGGATATGGGGCTTCAGCCCCACCAAGTCTCTTATGGAGACAGGATCTGAAAAATATATTAGCTGTAGTAGTATTAGCCCTATTCAATAAACTTATTTTTCTGATGTGGTAGGTAATTTTCACCAGTGACCACCTTTTTACCTGTTTTACCCTCCAAATCTTGTCTAGCTTTATTCGCTATTTGTCCACCAGATTGAGCCGCCTCTTTATTTTCATTCATACCGGTTGCATCATCATTTTCTGCTATTTGTCTTGTGGATAATTCAGCCAAAGCAGTAAAAATCAGTTCAGCTTCACTCATATGATCACGTAGATTCTGGCTTTTTAAACCTTTCAATTTTTTGTGTTTTTTTACACTTACTTCTGACCATTCTTGATGAATAATATTAGTGAGAATAGCAAACTCTTCGCCTTCTTTAATATCGTGATCCGTCCAATAATCTGTTAGTTTATTTCTGGTTTCCTGGCCTGTCATCCGTTGCTGGATCCACTTTTCACTACGGCCATGCTTTTGCCAGGTTTCTCGAGCTCGATTAAGTGATTTGGCGGGATCAGCCATTTCTTGCATTCGCTGGTAACCGACTTTGGCTAACCAAAGCTTAATAGGTTCTGCTTTGGGGCTTGGTATGGATTGCACTAAACGCAGTAGAGTTTCAGCTGTAGCAACATCAGTCAAGTATTTCTTCCCGTCTGCGGCTGGTAATTTCAGTTGGTTACAATCTGTAACCAACTGATTACCTTCATTACCTAACCTGTTTTTAAGAACTTTCCAATAATTCCTGGCAGCTTTGTAATCCGTATGTTGGGTTAACACTTGCACAATATCAATCACCGAAAACCACCATATATCGGCTTCTTCATCATATATTCGGCGGATTTTATAATCTTCGAAAAGGGCTGTATTGGCTTCCATTTAATATTTTCCATTTCTTAAAGATAGGGCTAATACTACCTATACAAGTAGTTTGATGTCAATGTGATTTTTCAGGTAGAAGCTACTTCATCCTCTTTTTAATATATTTTGTCGCCTCGGCCTGCAGGATCGTCCGGCCAGAGATGTTCGCTAACAAGTTCTTTAAGCGAGTTGACAATTACTCAAGCTCCCTGATTCAACGAGTTAAAGTTTAATCTAGAAATTTCGGTTGACACTATCGATTCTTTCGATTTAGTTGACAATTTAAGTGGCAAGGCATCAACCTGTGGTGGCCGCTTGTTTCAAGCTTTAATTAAGTTTTCGACAAGTCTAGAACTACAATATCTATTCGAGCATTCAAATCTATAGGTAAAGAATTTTTTAGTTCTCTATGTAATTCTTTAGCGGTAGAAATCGAATGTATCTTCTTACCTGCAATTTTTTCATCTTTACCATACCAAAGTACTAAATAAATGCCCTGTTTGGCGGCGTTTGGATGTTGAGAATACCTGTCAAACAACTGTTTTGATGCGGCGCTATACAGCTCACTATGCCATTGCCCTTTAACCTCGATAACTAGTAATTTTTGATCGCCATTTATGGAACATTCAGCGGTAATGTCACACCGATTACTATTGCTCATATGAGTTTCGATATTTACTCCAACATTGAGCAAATTAAGCTGGTTCTTTAAACGGTCAACTATTCTGTCTCTGGAGGTGTTCTCATCTAAACGATCTCCTCCATCATAAAATTGATTAATTGGATTAGTTTCTGCATTTTTTACCCAAGATTGAAATTCATTTAGTAGCTCGACAACCAACGCTCTTAAATCTTCCACTGTAGCTATTCGGTTTTCGTCGAGTAATCCCATCACAGCTTGAACACTTGGCACTTGAAAGTCATGAAGCGCAACTTTTCTTTCTAATTGCACCGCCATATGTCTTAAGTCGTCATAGAAATCAGTAAATCGTTTATCTGCTAATAATTTAGTAAGCACTTCTTATCGGTGCTTCACGGAAAGTTCCTTGATAACTCCAGCCATAGGATGAAAATTACTTGTTAATACCTCAATCCTGTATCGCAATTTTTAGTCCTTTTCTATTGGGAAAAAATTCATCCCGAAGGAAGGAAGGAAAGGGAAACTTGCTTTTGTTAGTGATGAACCCAGTCTTCAATATTCAGCCCAACAACTCGCTCAAATTCTCTCGAATTATTAGTTACCAGGATACAATTTTCAGCGATTGCATGCCCAGCAATCATCGTATCGTTATGACCAATTGGTGTTCCTTTTTTGCTCAAATATTTTTTAACTTTTGCAGATTTTTCGACTGCCATTTTTCCCCAAGGAAGTACAGAATCAATCCGAGATAAAAATTCATCCACAATCAGATTATGCTTTGGCGAAGCCTTTTTACCTATAGCCCCAAAACGAAGCTCAGCGTAAGTGATCGCTGATATGACTACTCGATTACGTTGTTCAACAACGTCTTGAAGCTTATTTATTACGCTGGTGGGGTGTTCACGCATGATAAATGAGCAAATATTGGTATCCAGCATGTAGGACTTTTTCAAAGCGCAACGCGTCCTTCTTCAATAATATCTTCTCGTTCAACCAAAAAATTTTCATCCGCTCGAACAACGTCGGCAAAACTCGCCCAGGATTTTCGTTTAGGCGTCAAAACTATCGATTCACCTTCTCTGACAATCTCAACTTCATTTACCCCCTCAAACTCAAATTCCTTAGGCAATCTCACCGCCTGGTTTTTACCGTTTTTAAATAACGAAGCAGTCCTCATGGTTTTATCTCCTAAAACAACTAACATGTAAATAGCATAACCGATCGTTTGCATATGTCAAGCATATGTCAAGCATATACAAGCGGAGGCATATTTAGTGAATGAGTTTTAAGTTACCTCATCTTCTTTTTGGTATATTTTGTCGCCACCGCCTGCAAAGGATCATCCGGCCAGGGATGTTTA
>JAUUYO010000192.1 GCA_030590405.1 Kangiellaceae bacterium | reverse complement strand
GGAGGCATCTTCCCCTTCAATTCCCATGGGCGGTGTATTTCTTTCTTTGAGCGCTTTAATTAGCAATATAGCGATTGATTTAACGTGGCGTGAAGAGGTACCACTGGCGATCACCATAAAATCGGCGATAGTGTTATCTTCTGGTAATTCGATGACTGTAATCTCTTTGGCTTTAATTTCTTCAAGCTGATCGACGACAAAGTCTTTTAGTTGTTCATTTTTCATCAAAATATTGTCTCTTGCTGATATATTCGCTGTTTCTTAATGTAATCATTGACACAATCAGGAATGAATTTATCAACCGATAAACCATCTGCTAATTGAGTTCTGACTTGTGTAGAAGAAATATCCTTCTCTTCTATAGTTAAACAATAATAGCGCCCACTGAGCGTTATTTCCAATTTCTGTAGGTCTAATACACAACTAAAACCAAGTTGCTGCATTAATCCTTCAATCTTATCGAGAGGCGCTCCAGGACGGTTAACCACCAATAGATGGCAAAAATCGGCTAGCTGCTGCCAATGATACCATTGATTCATGCTCGCCAGAGCATCGCCGCCAACCACTAAAACGGCTATTTTTTGTGGGTTTTCCTGACGGAAGCTTTGTAAACTATCGACAGTATAGGACTTACCGTTTCGTCTATTTTCTCGTTCATCAATACTTAAATCATCAAACGACTGGGTGGCAAGCCTTAACATTTCCACTCGCTGTTTAAAACTGGCGCTGGTCGCATTTTTTAATGCAGGCACGGCGCAAGGTAACAATCGAATTGGCCATGTCGAGCAACTTTTTCGCAGCGCTTCAATGACATTGAGATGACCTGAATGGATCGGGTCAAAACTGCCGCCAAAGATAAATTCTATGTTATGTTTCTGCAATTTTTTCACTCGACAAAACAGAACCTGATTCGCTCCTACATAAAAAATAGTTTACCGCTTAACGCCCCAAATTTTTTTCCCACTGAGCAGCCACAAACAAGATTCTAATTCTTGCCAGATATTTCCTTTCTCCTGACCTTTCACCATTCGATCTAAATAGGCGCAGCGGATCACTAATTTTTGCCATAAAGGTAAAGGAAGCCGTCCGGCTGCAGCTGCGATCATTTTTTTCTTACTATCCCACAAGTAACTTTTGGACAAAGCTTGCATCGCTGTCTGGCCTTTCTGTACGGCCAGGGCAACCTGATTGCAGGTTTTGATTTCGCGGGTTAGATTCACCAGAATCGAAATTGGCGCAATTGATTCTTGTTGAAATTTTTTTAACATTTTGACCGCGCGCTCTCCTTTTCCAGCTAACGCTTCATCTAAACACAAAAAAACCGAATAACGTGCGTTGTCAGAAATCACCTGGGTCAACTTATCGGTATTAATGCTTTCATCGGCAAACAGTAGTTTAAGTTTTTCTAAACTCTGGCTTGCCGCTAATAAATTTCCTTCGGTTTGCTCTGCCAGCATCGCACAGGCGTCCAGCTCAAGATTAACCCCAAAATGCTTCGCTCGCTGCTGGATCCAATCATTAAAAGCATAAGGTTTTGGCGGCCAGAGGTCTTGGACTCTGGCACCATCACTGATGGCTTTAAACCACTTTGTGGCTTTTTGTCGTTTTTCTAATTTTGGCAGTCGAATTAAAAAACAATTATCTTGATCTGCGGTTTGCAACAGTTCAACTAACGCTTGTTGTGCATCTTTTTGGGGTGCTTTACTAAATCTTATATCAGTCAGTTTAACTTCGGCAAACAAAGATAAACTGCTGCTATTGGCCAATAGCTCACCCCAGCCAAACTTATCCGTGACATCCACGATCTCTCTTTCACTGACGCCCTTTTGTTTGGCCTCATCAATAATTTGATCGCAAGCTTCTTTTTGCAACAAGGCTTCATCGGTACAAATGATGTTAACCGGATTTAACACGTTATTGATTGGCTATACTGGAGGACAAAACATTCAACAGTTGCCTGGAAATATCTTTGTGCATAGAATCCAAAAGAATTTTTTCTTCATTTCTTTTGCCGATCGGATCGTTATTATCAAAATAAAAATTTCTGCGACTAGTTAAAAATCGATTTCCAATTTCTTTCAATTTTTTTCCTTCGGCGACTTGTCCGGCCTGCTTAATATTTCCGGCCGAATCAACAATGTATTCGATAGCGATAATAATTTCATACTCATTGCTTCGTCCACTTCGATCGATACCCACTGATTTTTTTTCAGTTTTAACGCTCAGCATAACAATATGCCAATCAGCCTTTTGCGGCTCATCAATCACTTGAGCCTCGGCAAACTGTAAATCTCGTTGTATCTGGCGATATAATAATCCCTTTTGATTAGTTGCGGCCAAATAGACCCGACTGTTTCCCAGGCTTGAGCCATTGACATTTGGCCCATGACCGCGCAGATGAAAGCCGCAACCTAGTAACAAACAACTGAGTAAAACAATAGTAATTAGCTTTATTTTCATATTTTATTTTAGTTAGTTAATGGTTATTACTAGTTTGCAACAATATTAATTAAGCGCCCCGGCACAACAATGACTTTACGAACCGTTTTACCATCGGTAAATTTTTTCACGTTTTCATCAGCCATGGCCAACTTTTCGATAGAGGCTTTCTCCAGATCCGCAGCGACTTCGATTTTGCCGCGTGTCTTGCCATTGACCTGAAGAATAATTAATATTTCATCTTTGCTCAGAGCGGCTTTATCACACACCGGCCAGGGAGCATCAACAATTAATTCAGCTTTGCCCGGTACTGTTTCGCCAGAGACTGTTCTTCCAGACACTATTCTTCCAGACACTATTCTTCCAGATACTGCTCTTCCAGACAAGAACCACAATTCCTGACAGATATGCGGAACGACTGGCGAAAGCAGCAATACCGTCGTATCCAGTGCATGCTTCATCACGCTCTTATCATTATCATCAAGTTCTGAGTTTGAAAACTTAACAATCGCATTCACCAGTTCCATCACTGCGGCAATCGCGGTATTAAACGAATGACGACGATCATAATCATCAGTAACTTTTTCAATCGTCTGGTTAGTTTTACGGTACAGCTCTTTTTGCTGTTTGTTGAGATCTTTGATTTCAAAACTGGATGACTCATCAGTCGCCTCACCTAAGGCATTCTCCGTATAAGCTTTCCATAATCGACGTAAAAATTTATACGCGCCATGTACGCCATCATCTTTCCATTCTAACGTTTGCTCTGGCGGTGAGGCAAACATGGTATAAAGTCTGGAAGTATCCGCGCCATATTCATTGATCAGCGCCTGCGGATCGACCCCATTCATTTTTGACTTGGACATTTTTTCCATGCCAGCTAACCTGACCGCTTCACCAGTTGATTTTAAGGTGGCGCTAATCGCTTTGCCTTTGCTGTCTTTTACCACATCCACTTCTTCAATGGTGTGGTAATGTTTAAGGCCTTTGTCATCTTTGGTGATAAAAGTCTCAGAGAGCACCATGCCCTGAGTCAGCAGTTTTTTAGCTGGCTCATCGGAATCGACTAATCCAGCATCACGCATTAATTTGTGGAAAAAACGAAAATAAAGTAGATGCATAGTGGCATGTTCAATTCCGCCGACATACTGATCCACAGGTAGCCAATAATTCGCTTCTTCGCTATCAAGCATCGCAGTATCACAATCTGGTGAGGTGTAACGGGCGTAATACCAACTGGATTCCATAAAGGTATCAAAGGTATTAGTTTCTCGCTTGCCCTTCACCCCATCAATAACCACATCCTGAAAATCAGGGTTATCAATCAATGGCGAATTGGCATCTTCCAGCTTAAGGTCAGTTGGCAACTCCACCGGGAATTCTTTGGCGGTCACCATTTCGCCATTTTCTAATTTGATCATCGGGATCGGTGCACCCCAAAAACGTTGCCTGGAAACGCCCCAGTCACGAATTCGATAGTTGATTTGCTTGGCCCCTAAACCCTTTTCCTCTAGCCAGGTTGCTATCGCTTCAAGCGCAGCGTCAGAGGTTAATCCATCAAATTCGCCGGAATTAACTAAAGTGCCTTTTTCGGTAAAGGCGCTTTGAGACAGGTCACACTCAATATCAGAATCATCTAAGGGCGCAATCACCTGACTAATTTCGATGCCGTATTTGCGAGCAAACTCCCAATCTCGTTGATCGTGACCAGGCACTGCCATGACTGCGCCAGAGCCATAATCCATCAATACAAAATTGGCTACCCAAACGTCGACCAAATCACCAGTCACCGGATGCAGTGCTTTAATGCCTGTCGCCATACCTCTCTTTTCCATGGTGGCAATGTCGGCTTCGGCGGTGGTGCTTTGATTGCACTCGGCAATAAAAGCGGCGAGTTCAGGGTTATTTTGTGCCGCTTTTTCGGCAATCGGATGTCTGGCGGCAACTGCGATATAAGTCACCCCCATTAAGGTATCGGGACGGGTGGTATAAATGCTGACTGAGTTTTCAGCGTTATCTTCAACAGCATTTAGCAGACGAAAAGACATTTCCACGCCTTCTGAGCGGCCTATCCAATTGCGTTGCTGAGTTTTAACACTCTCTGGCCAGCCTTCCAGGGTATCAAGGCTTTCCAATAATTCTTCTGCATAGGCGGTAATTCGAATAAACCATTGGTCGATTTCTTTTTTCTCCACCGGGGTATCGCAGCGCCAGCATAAGCCATCGTGTACTTGCTCGTTAGCCAGTACGGTTTCATCATTCGGACACCAATTAACCGCCGAAGTCTTTTTATAGGCCAGATCTTTCTCGACCAGTTTAGTGAAAAACCATTGTTCCCATTTGTAGTATTCTGGTTTGCAAGTGGTTACTTCCCGTTCCCAGTCATAGGCAAAGCCTAAGCTTTGCAACTGCTTCTTCATATAAGCGATATTTTCGGTGGTCCAGCTACTTGGTTGGGCTTTGTTTTTAATCGCTGCGTTTTCGGCTGGCAAGCCGAATGAGTCCCAACCCATGGGTTGCAATACATTTTTGCCGTTCATTCGCTGGAAACGAGAGATCACATCGCCGATGGTGTAATTACGTACATGCCCCATATGCAGGCGACCACTGGGGTATGGCAACATAGAAAGGCAATAGAACTTTTCTTTGGAGTTGTCTCTAACCGCTTTAAAGACCTTGTTTTCAGTCCAGCTATTTTGTACTCGCGTTTCTATTTCTTGCGGGTTGTATTCTTGTTGCATGTTGATCGCGTCTCGACAGTTAGCCTCAAAACAGGCTAACGTGGGTTTAAATTTGGTCTGGTTAGCTTTCGATTGGCATGCCAATCTCTTTAAAGGCGTGATTTTAACGATTTTAGCGGCTGAGGGACAGGGCTAGAGTGAAATAGCGGGTAATATATCGGTATTCTTAGAGTAAAAAGACTAAGTTAGTCAGAATTTGCTCTTTGTGACCAATAATAGGGTTTTCTGGAAGAATCAGCGACAGCATAAATACAGATATTATCCTTCTCGACAGTGCAATAAATAACGAAAGGAAATATACAGATAAAAAAGTTCATCTGTTTCCCGCCGATACTGAGCTTAATTTATCGGTTGATCGTTACAGTGACGATTAAACCATCATAAACGTATTTTCTCTATTAAGTTCCTATCGCTTATTTGAACAAAAAACCAGCAATTAAGCTGGTTTTTTTCTGTTCAAGTTTAGCTATTTTTCAACGCTACTCATGATTAACACGGCGAACCCAGTTATTCATGATACCCACACTACAACCGTGTTTTGCAAAACCAAAACCGATATTTTGCTCGGCTGCGATTTGCTCGCAAGAACAACCCGCAGTTTTCTCTAAGGTAAATGATTGACTTGAGCCTTTTGTATCAAACATTGAATCACCATCGATTAATGCAAAATGATTCGGTTTTAACCCTTTTGTTGGCAGCGTTTCTGGAACAGAGGTCATAGGACACATATCGCGACTGTCAAAAACACCATCATTATCAGAATCTTTATTGATAAATAAAACCACACCATCATGATCAGATGCTCTCATCGCGCTACTTTCATCAGTCACCAGATTACTTGGTACATCCGCATTTCCGCGAGCAAATTTCAAATCGACTACCAGCTGCTCCATATTGCTTGAAGTCAATGTGTGATCAAGCACCTGAGCACTGCCAGCAAACACAAACGAATATTGCTGCCTGGGATTAATTTTCTCAACCTGATTAGTCAGCGTTGGCCACACGGGGCTTGGCTCCCATAATAAATTATCGGCTTCAACTGATTGTCCGGTAATTTGACCAACCACATCCACATAACCATCGGTAAACTGATAGGCGTTAAAATCGCCAGTCACAATTAAGTTAACCTCTGGATTGGCCTCTTGAATGTCCTGCACGATATTGGCAACAAATTGTGCTTGCGCCAGCCTTTTTGCTCTAACCCGTTCGCCTCGACGACTATCTTCTATTCCGCCAAGTGAACGATTATGCACCACTAAAACCTGTACTGGGAAATTGCTGCCATTAGAAGTCTCACGAGCTTTTAATAAAAGTGGCGGCCTGT
>JAUUYO010000116.1 GCA_030590405.1 Kangiellaceae bacterium | reverse complement strand
GTAAACGATATCGACGTTTGCCTTTAAAACAATTCGCTATTGTCTAATAACTGATTGTCTAATAACTGACTATCTAATAACTGACTGTCTGATATTTGTTTTAGATTGAAGGGTAAAGTAAGGGTAAATTCGGAGCCTTTTCCTAGCGTTGAAGATACTTCGACTTTACCGTTTAGCTCAGCATAATTGGCGATAACTAATAGATCCGGCTATCGTTTTCGACAGCCTTTTGCAAAGTATCCAAATTGAAGAAAGCTTGCACCTCCAGATTATTTTGGTGCAATCGCTCAATTCGGGAAAGGTCAAGCTCATCAACAACGCCAAACCAATATATAGCATATTCAATTTTTCGATTATAGTGACTAGTCATTTTTAGCCAATATCTCGTAGAGACCTTCGAGCACGCTGCCCAATTGTTCTTGTAGTTCACTAACAGCATCACTTGATCTTTCCAGCTTATCGGATGTGCCATAAACCAGTTTCATTAACTCGTTTTCTTGATCTTCATCTAGCCCAAGGCTAAACAATTTTGATTCAAGTTCGGTTATCATACCCATCATTAATTGTCTGGAACGTGCATCATGTTCAACAACTTTTTTATTGAGATTTTTTATCTGTTTTTCAGTATGTAAAATAATCTTACTTAAAACATCTTTTCTTTGATCAACAACATCCATTTGCGCTTTAATGGTTAATAAACGACCGTCCGTAATACTGATTAAAACTGCCAGATGGTCCTTAAACCGGCCATAACGATTTTCATCTTCAATCGGCATATTTTTTACCAACAATGAAAGTTGTTCACTTTTAACAATGGTGCGGATCCCAAGGTTGATGATTCTTTCTTTTGAACTTAATGAACGCTGCAAAACTTTAGCTTCTATACTATTGTCTTCACAGGCAAAAAAAGCAGGTTTTGAGCCCTCAATATAGGCGCATGCATTTAAACCAAAATCTTCGCAAACGCTTACGATCTTTCTCCCCATACTTGCCAGTGTCATGGCATTTTGCGCATCACTCACAAAATTAATTAATTGCCCCAACTCACTGCTAGAAGTCATCGCATCCATAGCGACTTTCATCGCATCTGATGCATTATCCTCTACCATTTTACGCTCTTTAAGACTTGCTACCTGTAACTCAATTTTTTCCATTAATTCTTGTTCGTCGACTGGTTTATTAATATATTCATCACCACCGGCTTCAAATCCTGCTAATCGCTCTTCCGCATTAATCATGGCAGAGACAAATAAAATCGGCAGTAACTTTGTTGAAACATTTTTTCGTAAGCTAATGCATACTTCATAACCAGTCATGCCTGGCATATTAACATCCAGCAATAACAAATCAGGTACAGATTGTTCAATAAGTTTCAGGCAGGCTTGTCCCGAATCTGCTTGAACAATCTGATATTTTTCTTCCAGCATCATTTCCAGCAAGAGTAAATTATCCTTCGCATCATCGACGATCATGATAGTGTTTTTTTTCATACTGACTCCATTTTATTTCGATAAAACATTTCACTTAATATTTTATAAACTTATTTAAACTCACAAACTTTATTTCGACCGCTATTCTTGGCGGCATACAAGGCCTTATCTGCCTGTTTAATAAGAAGCTCTAAATTTGACTCTTGCTTGGTACTGGTGATACCGATGCTGACCTTGATACTCAGGTCAACCATTCGCCCATCAAGCTCCAAAGACATACGATTTTTTGAAACGGCTTTTCGAAATCGTTCACAGGCTTGAAGACCTTTACTAACATTTGTATCCGGCAAACAAATACAAAATTCTTCACCGCCAATGCGCCCAATAATATCGTACCCCCTGAAATGTTCTGATAGAATTTTTGAAAAATCGGCTAAAACCAAATCGCCAACATCATGACCATAAGTGTCATTGACATTTTTAAAATAATCTATATCCATTAACCCGAAAGTTAACGATGATTGATCTCGAATATTTTTGTTAAGCGCTATATTAGATAAATGATAAAACTGTCGACGGTTATTAATTCCAGTTAAGAAATCGATAGATGCCATTTTTTCTAACTCGCGATTTATTTCTAAATGTCGCAATGAAGTTCGGATCCTGGCAAATAATACTTCGGGAATATAAGGTTTGGTAACATAATCATCAGCGCCTAAATCCAGCGCAGAAACAATATCCTGAGATTGCTCTGAAGCCGATAGCATAATAACTGGAATAATTTTTGACTGTTTATTTTGTTTGATGGCTCTTAATACATGTGGCCCCGACATTTCAGGCATTAAAATATCCAACAACACTAAATCAATATCCTCAGCAGACAATATTTCAAGCCCTTGCGAACCGCTTTTTGCGGTCAACACTCGATAGCCTTCCGCGGATAAATCGCTATCTAATAAAGCCAAAATATCTTTGGCATCATCAATCGCCAGGATGGTTGTTTTATATTGCTCGTCTCTATTTTTAATGCTGCTTGCTGAATATATTTTATCCATAAATAACTCTTATTTAATTTAATACAATTTAATTAAATTCAATTCAATTCAATCTAACCTAATTTAACTTAAGCTAACAAACCCAAGTAAGACTATTCAAGCTGCTTTTCAAGCAGCGCTAACAATTCACTCGCCTGTTTTGAAAAGACTCGCATTTGTTCCTTAAGCACATCTAATTGCCCTTCTCGCCCTTGCGCCTCTATGCTGGACGCCGTTTTTGCAAGCGCTTCAGCACTCAAGTTCGCGGCACTGCCTTTTATTTTATGCGCGAGTGCGACTATTTCATCAATATCGCCATCGTTTACTGCAGCTTGCAAATTTTCAACTAACCCGGGCAAATCATCAAAAAACAACTGACACAATTTGATAACTAACGTTTCATTATTTCTGACCCTGGCCATCAATGAAGCACGGTTCCAGGTTGTATCGTTGCACTGATTTTTTTCATCTTGCCTAACTTCATATTGCTTAACTTCATATTGCTTAACTTCATCTTTTAAAGAATTTTTCTCCTTTACTCCGCTTCCCTTTGCCGCATTGATCTTTACTTCACTCTCTTTACAAGGTAAAAGATGATGTTCTTGCTGTTGCTCAGGCAGCCAGTTGCGTAGTTTTTCTTCTAACTCATTGGGATCGACCGGTTTAGTTAAATAATCATCCATACCGGCTTCCAGACATTTTTGCCGATCGCCTTTTAACGCATTAGCGGTCATCGCGATGATCGGTATTTCAAAATTTTTCACATCATGCTTTTGCGAGCGAATTTCTCGGCTCGCTTCATAACCATCCATTTCGGGCATTTGACAATCCATAATCACCAAACCATATTCTTTTTGGTGATCTTTTAACTTCTCAATAGCCTGGAGTCCATTTTCAGCCAGATCAACCGTTATCCCCATGTCCGTTAAAATACCGATAGCCACTTCCTGATTGATGGGATTGTCTTCCACCAACAAAACATAAGCATTACTGAACAGGTTGGTAGAGGTCATTTGAGAAATATTGTAATTAGTGACCATGCCATCGAGTAAAGCTAAAGTGCTGCCATCCTCGACCAGCACTTGCAGCGCATGAAATAAATCAGAGGTGGTGGCTGGTTTCGGAAAATAAGCTGAAAAACCAATGTGCTTAAATTTGATAATATCACCACTTCCGGCCATAGAAGTCATCATCACTAACTTGACTGAGTCATAGTTTTTGTTTTGTCGAATTAATTTACCGAGTTCTGCACCATCCATGTCGGGCATCCCCATATCCAAAATGGCGATGTCAAAATGATTTACATTTTTAACATGCTCCTGTTTCAGGATTTCGAGTGCCTGTTTACCATTTTTGGCCGACAGGGTAGACGCTCCCCAATGTTCAAGTTGGCCAACAAGTACTTCCAGGTTAGTCGGATTATCGTCAACAATGAGTATTCGTTTTCCTTTGATGTCTTGTTGAGGAACCACCAGTCTGGATAGCTGGCTAACTCCCAGGCGAATATCAAATATAAATTGAGAACCTTTACCTATCTGGCTTTTGACTTGTACGCTACCATCCATCAAGGTGCAGAGTTGCTGCACGATGGCAAGCCCTAATCCTGTGCCACCAAATTGTCGAGTAGTGGAAGAGTCGACTTGTGAATAAGAATCAAACAAATCATCTACTTTGTCACTCGGGATCCCCATCCCGGTATCAGCCACCTCGCAGTGAAAAATCCAAACGTGCTCGTCCTGTTTTTTCAGCAAGGCTTTTATTGATATTTCACCAGCTTCAGTAAATTTGATCGCATTACCAACCAGATTACTCAGGATTTGACGCAGCCGACTCGGATCCCCTTTCACCATCGACTGTTCAATCCCAGTGACATCCAGCACCATTTCAAGCCCTTTATCTTGCGCACGATAAGCCATTGCTTCCGCAAAAGTTCCTAGCTGTTCGCGCAAATTAAAGTCAAGAATTTCTAACTCAATTTTTCCGGCTTCTATTTTTGACAAGTCAAGAATATCATTGATAATTACCAGTAAAGAATCAGCGCTTGAGCGAGCCAGTGTGGCATAGTGTTTTTGTTGTTTGTTAAGATCGGTTCTCATCATAAGCCCTAACATACCTAATACGCCATTCATCGGGGTACGGATCTCATGACTCATGCTGGCAAAAAATTCACTTTTAGCGTGAACCGCATTTTCTGCTTTATCTTTTTCTTTAACTAACTGTTGTTCCCATTTCTTTTTTTCGCTGATATCAGTACGAATGGCGATAAATTGGTAAGGTTGATTCGCTTCATTCAAAAGCGGAACAATGGTGGCATCGACCCAGAAAATTTTTCCATTTTTTGCGATATTACAGGTTTCAGAGTGCCAGACTTTACCTTGTAATATTTCATCGTACATCCGCTTGAAAAAGTTTGAATCATGTACACCGGAATTAATAATTCGATGATTTTTACCGATTAATTCTTTTTCGGAGTATCCGGTAATTTCTTCAAACTTTGAATTAACAAATATAATTTCACCCTCAAGATTAGTGGCACTTACAATCGCGTGTTGGTCGAGCGCAAATTGATGAGCTTCGACCTCTAAATCTTTAAGATTTTTAAGCAGCTGCATATTATGAAAACTTCTTGCCAGCACGCCGGTTTCATCTTTAGCTTCGACAGGTAAGTCATTAAGTTCAATATTTTCTTCGAACCCCTTAATCGACTTGATCATTTTACTTAAAGGCGCTGTAATTTTTCTTGCCGCCAGAAAAGAAATCGACAAGGACAAAAAAGCCAACCCGAGCGAGAGCAAGAAAGAACGGTTCCTGATTTGTTCTAGCGCATCCACCAACTGATCTTCACTGGGCCTTATTATCCATTTAAAAAGGTGCCCTTGTCCAAACTGACTATTCCTATAGACCTGATAAAGACTGTGTACAGGATGGTTAGTTAGCTCAGCTCGTTCGGTATCAACTAACGCCAACCCGTACTTATTCGTTTTAATCTCTGCTAATTCTGGAAACTGCTTTAATAACGGGTGACCATTGGCGACTTTTTGTGAAGATGTTTTGGACCTGTCTGACGCATAAATGATGAATCCCTGATTGTTTGCCATATAAAGATCAACATCTTTTAACGCCAGGCTGTCTATTATCTGCATAAGTCGATTAAAATTAATCTGTAAAATCGCTAGCCCTAATAGTTTATCAGTGACATGTTGGTATACCGGTATTGCCAGATCGTATCGAAGTGGTTCATCATCTTCACTATGGATCGATTGCCATGATTTAATACTCGAAAACATCATTTTACCTGGAGCCAGATTTTCCATTTGCTCAAAAAATGGCATCGTTTGATAGTTTTTTAAGTCTCTTTTGGCAACCAGTTTAACCTCGTTGTCAATTTGTACTGCATTGATTATTTGTTGTTGAGTATTCAACTGGATATATTTAAATCCTGTATAAATCCTTCTCTTTTGAAGAATGTTATTGATTTGCTTTTCAAAGTCTAATCGATCTACAGCAATATCAGCCTGTGGATTTTGTTGAAGACTGGTAGCAATCCGTTGCAATTGGGGCATTTGACTGATCAGCGTTAAGTGATCAAAGTGTTCTTTATAAAGAGCGCTAATCACCGTTTGGGTTTGGCGATTTTTTTCGATTAAATACCGTTTGTTAGTTTCAACCGCGATCCGAGTGGTTTCACTATAAAAAGTAAAACCGACTACCGAAGCCACAACCAACGATAAAACCAATGCGGCAATCGGCAATTGAACGGACAAGGGTCTTTTAGCTCGCCCAATCTCCAACATACTGGGCGACTGTTCACTGCGATCAAATTTATCGGTTATTGGTTGTTTTTGTCGCACTTTTGGCCGCATTTTTTGCCGGGGAACCGTGTTCACTAAATCAATAAGGATCCCAAAAAAGATACATCCGTAAGCGATATTTTTTAGAAAATGAGCAATATTAAAATGATTATCAAAAAGTGTCGTTGAGCCAAATGCCATATGAAGTTGGGTGGACACTTCAGGGATAATGCTGATCAACAACGCCCATCTGAGGATGGATCGGGCTTGATGATACCAATGCCAGATCAAGCTACCTAACAGGATAAACATCGCCAATGGTAAAACATCATAGGGGCGTTTTATCAAGGCATTCTAATACATGGTTTTTGGCAAATCACTGCTAATGGCCGCTTCGAGCACAACGGTATAGGCGAGTCCTAAAAATAACGCGCCAATAATATAAATCGGATACATTCTTTGAGAGTTTTGCAATTGCCCCGGCCGTTGCACGATCCACATACTGACCAAAACACCCACAATCATAATGCCAGCATTAAATATCCGCGAAATCGCCCAGGTAAATGGAATAAAGTCAGTATTAGGCGCATTGGCCTCGACAATCCGAGTCGCGGCCAGTGTATGGAAAGCATCCACCATACCAGCGCTTAATAACGCCATTCCGATAATCGGAACGGTAATGTCCTTTTTAATCGAATAATGAATAAAACTCGCCAAAGCCGCTAGTACCGCAATAGTCACGGCGCTCCATTCCATCAGTGCATGGTGCAGTCCACCGGCAACCGCATAAAACAAATCATCCGGCTTAACCTCACCAGAAGACATTTTTACAGCCGATAATGGCGTCGCTCTGGAGGTAAAATCAATCCCAAATAGATTTAAAATAATGGGAATAATACAAATAACAAACACACTGAGCACAGCCAGTAATTGCGGATGAATCACTAAGCGACTGGTTTTTAAGGAGTTATCCATCGATTGAATAGAGCGATTGATTGAACCCATTTGCGTCACGGAGAGTTTTCCATTTTTAAAGATCAATATCTTTGTTTTGTCTAATAAAGATAGTCCATATATGGAATTACACAAATAATCTAAAACATAAGAAAATCGTGTCTGGCTAACGGATTAGGGCGACAAATATCACAGACTGAGATATTCGATCAACAAAATCCGCAAAATAGGTTAATTAATCCTATACTGCTATAAAAGCGTGATTAGTGGAGATCATAATAATCCACTCTGCCCTGATTAGTCGATAGAAAGTCTATCGATGAAAAGCATATCGACAAAAAGTCTATTGATGGAAAACCTGATGTTTGATTATAATTTTTATAAACGGCTGGTAAAAATAGACCGGAAGCTCTCTGTCTCAATCTTGGCGGTTGTTTTGCTGTGCTCCTGCCAACCAGAGGCTGAACCGCCACTGAGAATGCAGATACCCCCTTCTGAAACCTTTAAAACATTCCAGGGACTAAAACTACCGACGCTTAAGGAAAATCACCAGTTACTCTCGGGCACGCCTTCACCGCTCGACCAAATATCTGAGTCGCTCAGCCACTTTATGCTTGATCGTAAAATATTGGAAAAATCAATTAACAATAAACTGATTTCCGATGCTCGACTTCTACCGGTCATACAAAAATGAAAAATATTCAATCAATCTCTTTAAAGGTATGGTTGCCGATATTATTTTTGAGTATGTTTAGTATGTTGATTGTGGGGCTAACCTGGCAATCCTACCGAATGGCTGAATCCAGACTGATAAAAGCTAGCATTAATGACATTAAACAAGATCTTTCCAACCTGCAAAACAAAATGGAAAGATTGTTAAGAAAAAATCTTGCAAGCGAAGCAAAAACAGCTTTGTCGGCTCTAGGCACTAATAGCTATTACCAGATATTACTGGTGACCGATAACCAAAACCATATTACTCACGCCACCGATCTATCGCTAAGAAATCGCCCAGCAGCCAGGCTCAAACATTTTGACCAAACGGTTGCCAATCAGGTCAAAAAACATTGGCAACCATCAATTGCGGTGACACCAAATCAGGAGATGATTATCGCCTACTTCCCTCTCAGGTTGGAAAGATATGCTGATGAAATCCGCTCAAGTAAAAAGGGAATTTTATTCCTGAACTACGACCTCGCTTCACGTAAAAAATTAGCCTGGAGTCTTGTTAAAAACTCAGTTATTCCATCTGCCTTTATATTGTTCATTGCAATGTCAATTTTACTCTTATTTATAAAACGTTATATCTTGACCCCCTTTGAGCATATTGAACAGGTCAGCCGTAATTTTTATAATCAATCGGTCATTACCAATTTAAAAATTGATGGTCGAGGCGAATTTGCAGAGCTTTCCAAAGCACTCAATCAAATGGCGATTAAACGTCGTCTTTTTGAACATAAGCTGAAACAGAGTAACCAAAACACGAAGAAAGCATTAAAACAACTTGCTGAACAAAAATATGCGCTCGATCAACATTCAATCGTTGGGATCACTGATATAACAGGAACTATCACTTACACCAACGATCGATTTTGTTCAATATCTGGCTACACTCGCGACGAATTAATTGGACAAAATCATCGAAAGATTCAATCCGGCTTTCATTCTGAAGAGTTTTTTCGAGACATGTATCACACCATTACTCGGGGAGAAGTTTGGCAAGGCGAGATCTGCAATCGTTCAAAAGATGGCAATACCTATTGGGTGGATACATCAATTCTTCCTTTTATGGAAGAAAATGGAAAACCACAACATTATATAGCGATCCGCACCGATATAACCAATAGCAAAATAGCCCAGCAGAAACTTGTTGAAAGCGAAGAGCGATTTCAGCTCGCCATGTCGGTAGCTAATGATGGTATTTGGGATTGGGATTTGATTACCAACAAGGTTATTTTCGACGATCGTTATTATACTATGGCAGGCTATCGCGCTGGCGCATTCCCAGCGAATTTTTCTGAATGGGAAAAACGTATTCATCCAGACGATATAACGCTTACTCAAAAAACTCTCAAACAATACCTGCAAGGCGAACAACTCAAGTTTCAAAGCGAGTTTCGTTTTCTCAGAAAAGATAAGAGTTATATGTGGATCTACAGCAAAGGTGAGTTTGTCGCTTATGACAAACAAGGCAATCCCACTCGAATGCTTGGTACGCATAGCGATATAACCGAGCAAAAAATAGCAGAGTTTTCACTCAAAGAACATAAAGACAAACTGGCTTCATTGGTGAGTCAGATCCCTTATGGTGTTCAAGAATTTGACACCCAGGGAAAAATCACTTTTGGCAATCCAGCTTTTTGTGAAATTATGGGGGGAGAACTTGAAGAATTCATTGGGCGATATTTCTGGGAATTTGAAATCGATGAAGAGCACCGCAAGATACTCAAAGATCGCCTTAACGATATCCTCAACGAGCAACCAATACCAAAACCTTATACAACTAACAGAAAAAGAAAGGACGGCCAAATAATTACTATCGAAGCTGTCTGGAACTATCAAAAAAATAGCCATGGAAAAATAACCGGATTTATCACGGTAATCTCAGATATCACCCAACAACAAAAAGCAAAACGCGCCTTACAGCGCGCCCAAAAAATGGAAGCCATTGGCCAACTAACCGGCGGTATTGCGCATGATTTCAATAATATTCTGGGTGTGATCATCGGTAACCTGGATCTATTGGAGAGTCAACTTGATAAGAATGATAAAGCGCAAAAACGCATCACATCAGCTTTAAAAGCGGCTTCACGAGCTGAAAACCTGACCAACCAATTGCTCGGATTTTCACGTAAAAAAGTCACCGAGAGCAAACCATCTGATGTGAATCGTTTAGTCAAAAATATGGATGATGTTATCCGTCATGCATTAGGCTACCAATTCAAAGCCTTATATAAATTTGAAGGAGCTTTATGGTTAACCGATATCGATCGTGGCGACATGCAGGACGCATTATTAAATTTAGTTAAGAATGCCCATGATGCTATGCAAGGATATAAACATGTCCAGGAACAGGCTCAACGACATACTCAACAACATACTCAACAACATACTCAACAACACATTCAACAACAGTATAAGGGTCTGCTAACCATTGAAACCAGCAATCAACAACTTGACCAGGCATTTTGTCAGCAAAATGAGGGCGCTAGACCTGGCAACTATGTACTGCTGTCAATCAGTGATAACGGAGAAGGCATCACAAAAAAATGCCTGACAAAAATATTTGAACCATTTTTTACCACCAAAGCTCAAGGCAAGGGAACGGGTCTGGGACTAGCAATGACGTTTGGTTTTGTTAAACGCTCTGGCGGT